>DAINRK010000406.1:0-4628 GCA_036741855.1 Anaerolineales bacterium | reverse complement strand
GACACCCAGCGATACGGCTTCACGAACGGAAATCGAGTCGCCGTCTCGAAACGTGGGGCGGACGAAAACCGCCGACTGCGACATCAGCGCCAGGCATAATTCGTGGTCGAGATCACCGGCGAGAAAGATCCGGTCACCCAATCCGCGTCTTGCGACCAGCTCCGCCGCTTGCTCGCGCCCTTCTCCGGTTCCCATGACTAAACACCCAATTTCGGGATACCGGTCTTTCAATCGGCTGACTGCGTCCAGAAGCACTTCGAATCCGTACTCGGCACGGAAAAACATGGTCTGTTGTGGAATGTGGGCATAGCCCTGTCGCAGTAAACGATAAGACGTTTGGGCGGAATCGAATTTGCCGATGATACGGCCAGATTCGTTAATGAAATTGCAGTCGGCCATATACCATGCCCACTTCAGGATGTTCCTGTAAATACTTAACGGCCGCACTGACAGCGCCGGGTTCATAAGTATCATCTGAGTTGATCCACGCGAGGATATCGCCCTTTGCTGGTGCAAATCCTTTGTTGATGGCGTCTGTCTGACCTTTGTCTTTTTCGCTCACCCACCAGGCGAGTTTGCTTTCATATTTTTTGATGACATCAACACTTCCATCGGTCGAGCCGCCATCCACGATCATATATTCAATACGTGGATAATCCTGGGAAAGCACAGATTGGATTGTTGCTTCGAGATAGCGCGCTTGATTGAAGGAGGGCGTAATAATGGTGACAAGCGGTTGATCTGTCATGCCCACTCTGTATTGGTGTAAAACAATTGTGAGGTTTCCTCAGTGATCTCTCGAACACGCTTAATCTCATCCTCAGTCAGGCGCTTCTTCCAATTATCCATGCTAGCACGGCTATCAAGTTTAACGTCATGAACTTTCCTACGAGATAGCTCCATCGGATTTTCAGTACTGCTGGTTTCCAGAATTATTTTCTCAATATGATGACTATAGTCAAGACCCAGCGACGAAAACAATTTACGGAATTCATTAGCAGGATCGCGAGCTAAGTCTTCGTGGCGAACCAGGATGAAATCTGGATTCAAGCTAAGCATGGAATAAACGGTTTGATAAATCATCTTCCAAAGTAGAGCTGCTTGCCCAATGACATCATCCGATTTGACAGATCCCATTTGCGATCGATAAGGTTCGAGATAATCGCGCATGAGCAGCGGTTGCCCCAAAAGGTCCTGAAAGTCAAATGACCAGTTGAGGCGTTTGAGGCTACTGGCAAACGCTAGAGGGTGTCTCACTGAAATCAACACTTTGAAATTTAATCT
This sequence comes from Anaerolineales bacterium, assembly GCA_036741855.1. Taxonomy (GTDB): domain Bacteria; phylum Chloroflexota; class Anaerolineae; order Anaerolineales; family Villigracilaceae; genus Defluviilinea. Next base: position 3,344 of record DAINRK010000406.1, on the reverse strand, counting down.
ATGCGCGAACCACACCGCTGAAAAGACTGCGAATGGATCCTTGAGGATGGCGCGCCGTCCTTCCTCCAACCCATAATAAAAGGTCCTGAAGTCTCGACCCATTCGCAGGAAGTCCTTAAGTGAGCGGATGGAACGGATCTCTTTCCAAAGATGGTATTCAAACTCGAGTAATTCATTAAATGCCGATAAAAATTCACTTTTGTTCTCATCACAAATGTATTGATACCAATACTTTACTGGCGCGCGAAATACACCAGGGCGATGCCAAACGTTTAACGGTTCACTTACATAGGCAGTGGACGGATCTGCTGCAAGCATTTTGCCGATCCATGTAGTTCCACTGCGATGCGCACCTGTCACAAGGATGGGACTAAGTTCTATGTCTTCCATCTTACTTTATTCTTCCATGGGAACGGCTAGAATCGAATCTACTCCATAAAGGGCTGCAGCACAACGGTTAAGTCTGAATCCTGTACGATCACCTAGATCCTGAATCTGATCATCCGAGAGGAATCGGACGACCAGATCGCGAACGCCCTGAGCTTTCAACTCACGGATTTCGGAATCTCGTTTGTCCCATGCGGCGGCACGTTGTTGATAAGCAGGAATTTCCGTCGAGGTTAGCCAGGCCGTCCGTAGAGGATAGAGTATCAGAACCAACAGCGCAACGATAGAAACACGGTGCAGATAAACTGATTGAAAAAACTTTGTTCGTATATTTGAGAGAAGTATACCTAGTAGCGCCCCCTCCATCATCAACGCGCTGGTCATCAGTACTCTGCCTGCAAAGCGTGCACGTCCAACCGGATAAGACTGCCCATAGGCGCTGGGCGCGAAGCTGGCAGCAATAAGGATATATGCGATTACCAGTACGACGATCATAAGAAATCCGAGGCGGCTTCGCGGGTCATTGGAAATATTTCGGGAGGGGTGAGAATAATGCACGAAAAAAAGTAACGCAGGAGTGACCACGGAAAAAATCGTCGGTATCGGGCGTGTTTGCAAAGTGTCCACAATGAAATCAAGTGGAAAAAGCAGAATCCTGGAAATGAGTTCGAATAGTCCGGGCGGAGGTCTACTTAAACGGATCGAATTTGCAGGAGCGAATGCTAGCACCACGAGTGCCAGCAGCGCGCCGGCTAACGACCAGAGCAATAGAATCAAGATCGACCTACGAAATTGTCCCTTTCCCCATATCCAGGTAGCGACGATCCCAAGAAAGAAGAGGGTGATCATAAGCGCGGTAGGAGGTTCTGAAAAGCCTCCAACAATCAGAGGACAAATCAAACATACGATTTGTATCCAAATGGAAGGAGAGCGCTCCTGTGCAAGTCTGATCTGTTTCAATAGGAATGCGCCAAAAAACGGAATAAAAACCAGCGGCGCGAAATGAGACGTCATACCGGCACGCCAGTAGAGGGTTTCATATAAAGCAGGGGCCTGCAAGATGGAAAAAAAGGCAACCGATGAAGCTAAGAAGAAAGTCATCCAGTCGTTCCATCCGAGGCCAAGAACGCGTCCAATCTCCCTTAACAACAGGTATAGTCCCAGCACAAACAGGATCAACATCAACGCAGGCAGGATCGCGACGTTATACCAGCCGAACATTTTATCAACTAAACCTATAAAGAGGATATTCGTATATCGGCTTGAAGCTACGAAATATCGACGCGTCATTTGGTCTATGAGATCATCGTTTAAGAAAAAGGCGGAGAGACAGTAATCATCACTGGTATAGCGTGAAAAGGTCCCGAGGTAGGCAAACAAAGCCAATCCAATGGACGTGGTAACCACACCAAGAAAAATAGCCAGCCAAAACCATTGCCCTTCAGAAAATTTTTGTTTCATACTTATTTGATCTGAAGTTTCAAGGTTTGATCGCCACCGCTACCAGGATCATACCCAGCGAAGATTGACCATCAAGTTCACGGTCTAACTGACGGTTGGCCATCTTTGGAGAAAATAACGACAGGAATGGGCTCAGATTATAGATCGTGCCAAAGTACTCAATGTTCAAGCCAGCCTCAGTTAGCAGGTGTTTGAGAGAAGCCGGATGAAAGCGACTGACGTGTTGTTCTCCCGCCATTTTGGGCGCCATGTTCAACATGTCCACCGTGCGTTCCATAAGGGGCCATAAACTTCGATAGTTAGGTGTTGTCACCAAAAGGCGTCCTCCAGAGCGAAGCACACGGGCTGCTTCCTTGATGGAAATTTGTGGCGCCTCAAGATGTTCTATAACTTCCGAGAGGAGAATACACTCAAAACTCCCACTTGCAAGAGGCAGGAGTTCGCCAATAGATTGAATACACATAAAATCGCGTGGCGCTTCTAACCCTGACTGCGCTTCCTGCAAGCGCGAACGGACGAAGGTCAATGCTTGCGTGGCCAGGTCCAAAGCGACCGGATAACTGCCCCGCACAGCAGCCCGCAGTAGCAAGTTACCGGCTCCGCAGCCAATTTCGAGCAGGCGTGAGTCTGCTCTTAAATGCGGTCGGATCAGTTGATCGATCATCGTGAGTTTGCCGCCATGCCAGAAACGCTGCATCGGATGCCCAGAATGCAAAGCGCGATATTGATAATCACCGGCGACGGAGTCATAATCGAAAGACAAAGTCGGGTTTCCCAAAAAATGATTGAAATTTATTCTTCAAATATACTCTTGCCAGTGTGCCGCCTAGGACGGCGGCCGAGCAAAATTAATCGTATTTTCCCTGCCAATCCATCCAACGGATCATAAACAGGTTCGAAAACATCTTGAGCGAGTCATTCACCAGACGGACACGGCTGCGTTGACGATGCTCAATCATATGCACCGCTACAGGTTGGATAGCAAACTTTAATTTGCGCGCCACAAAGAGCATTTCCACGTCGAAGCCGAAACCATCGATACTTGTCCTGCGAAAAATTTCCCTGGCGGACTCAGACTTAAAACTCTTGAATCCACATTGCGTATCCGGTAAGCCGGAGAAAAGAACTGCCTGCACCATCAGGGAAAAGATCTGACCGGCAATATAGCGATACGTCGGTACTCCTCTTACCTCCGAACCAGGCAAAACACGCGAGCCCACTGCAAGATCATATCCATTTTTTAGAGCCTTCAAAAAATCATCAATGGCATCTAACTCATATGGCAGGTCGGCATCGATAAAGATCACATACTTTCCGCGGCTTTCCATCACACCGCGGCGAATGGAAAAGCCTTTTCCCATATTCTTTTTATTGACCAAAAGCTGCAAATCAGCGCGACTATTTTTTTGCCATTCCTGAATGCACGCAACAGTTTTATCATGGCTGCCATCATCCACTACAACAATCTCGTACTGTTCAGTCCGCGCCACCAAATA
>DAINRK010000405.1:0-4648 GCA_036741855.1 Anaerolineales bacterium | reverse complement strand
GAACATGCCAGTGAATGTGTGCGAGGCCTCGTTGAATCGAGAGAAGAGTAGTCGACCTTCAAATAGAGTGGCTGTGGGTATCAATGTTGGCGTGGGGGGCACAGCAGTTGGGGACGGAGTAAACGTAGGAGGATGGACTGCAGGGGTTGGGTGAAAGGCAGTATTCGTGGGCGCAACCTGTGGTGTACAGGCTGTGATTACGAGTAATGCAACAACCATTAACAAATGGAACAAACGATTGGTAAACATTTTGATCTCCTTGAATTCAGTTCTAATGTTTCTTATCCAAGCCCCGCACAAATCGGTCCCTGTGCGGGGCTCTCGATGTGCGCTCATGGAGGAGTAAGCGAGTTGAGCGGCACATCCCGGATGGACTCTATCTGCCGAACCACTCACTCTGTTCGTACTCGTTGAATGCTGAGTACTTGCATTGAACCACCTCAGGGTTGTAAACGGGTACTCCTTTCGTGTACAATTTCGAGTACAAAATCTATGACAAAGGAACTGGGTTATTCTTTTGGAACCTGGATGAGGCATCGCCGCAAAACGCTTGATCTCACTCAGCCTGAACTGGCAGAGCGCCTGCATTGTTCGGTCAATACCATAAAGAAACTTGAGACGGATGCACGGCGACCATCCAAACAACTGGCTGAGCTGCTGGCTGTTCAATTCCATATCCCTGAAGAACAGAGAAGCCTCTTCGTTGAATATGCGCGCGGCGATTGGCAGGCTGTTCCTGGCGAAACGAAAGAAGATAGCCCCTGGCAAAGTTCCACCAAAACCCCTCGCAAAAATTTGCCGGCGAGCACCACCTCGCTGGTTGGTCGTGAGAAAGAAATTGCGAATGTTCGCGACTATTTAGAGAGGGCAAATCTCCGCCTGGTGACTCTGATTGGCCCGCCGGGGATTGGCAAGACGCGATTGAGTATCGAGGCGGCGCAGGTAGCGCTTCCCGCTTTTCCCGATGGTGTTTTTTTCGTCGCGCTGGCTCCACTGAATGATTCGTCGCTCGTTGCACCTGCTATTGTTCAATCGCTTGGGTTTGTGACAACAAGCAACCTGCCTGCCACCCAACAACTCATCCACGGCATTGGGGATAAGCGAATGTTGCTTGTGCTGGATAACTGTGAGCATCTCATCGAAGATGTTGCGCCGCTCGTTTCCAACCTTCTTTCGGCCTGCTCCCATGTAGAGATCCTGGCCACCAGCCGCGAATCCTTGCGAGTCTCCGGCGAGTGGTTATTTCCTGTCCCCACTCTGGATGTTCCTGAAGAAAGCTCATCCATCGATATGGAAACTGCAGCGAAGTTTCCCGCGTTGACCCTCTTTGCCGAGCGCGCCCGCGCTGTACGCCCGGATTTCACTCTCACCGCTGACAATGTTGGAACTGTTTCAGCCATTTGTGGTCAACTGGATGGCTTGCCGCTGGCCATTGAATTGATCGCGGCGCGCATGCGTTTGATGTCACCGCAGGCTTTGCTGGAACGCTTTAAGGATCGATTTATCTTGTCCGCCGATGGGATGCGCCCCGCTTCCGCACGCCAAAAGACATTGAATAATGCCATCGCCTGGAGTTACAACCTGCTTCCGGCGGAGGAGCAAAAACTATTCGCTTATTTATCGGTGTTTTCAGGCGGCTTTACACTTGAATCAGCTGAAGCGATTCTTTCCGGCACAGCAACCGAAAAGTCAGTGCCCGATCTAGTTGCCTCGCTTCTAGATAAGAGCCTCCTGCAACGCATTCCCGACCGCGAAGAGTACGGCGAGCCTCATTACACCATGCTGGTGACCATTCAAGAATTCGCGCAGATGTGTTTGAGCGAGATGGGTGAGGAAATGGAATTACGCAATCGGCATCTGGCCTATTTCATAGATCTTGCCGAAAAAGGGGATGAAGAAATGCATGGACCAAATCAAACCGAATGGCTTAATCGTTTCAATACGATGAGTGATAATTTGCGAGCCGCACTGGAATGGGCGTTGAAAAGTGGCGGGGATATGAAGGCAGAGCGATTGCTCTTTGCGCTGCGAGACCTTTGGTTCATGGGAGTTCATCTTAGCGAAGGCATCGAACGCGCAAAATCCGTCCTTGTTCGAAAATATCCCGCACAGACGGCATCGGCGCGCCTAAAAGCGCTGAACACATATTTGTATCTGCTGTGGTTTGCTCCAGTGAGCACGAAAGCAGACCCTCTAAATCCAGGCACAGAATTGGCGAGTATCGGCGAAGAGGCACTGCACCTTGGCGCCCAACTCAACGATCGACGGGGCATTGCTTTTACCCTGCTCTTTCTTGGGTATGCTGTCGCTGAACAGCAAAGCTATGCCCTCGCTCATTCGTATCTTGATCAGAGTTTGGAAATATGGCGCTCGCTTGAAGATGAAACCTATACTGGATTGACTTTAGGTGCCCTCGGTGAGCTCGCCATGTATGAACACAAGTTTGCGCATGCTCAAAAGCTATTCGAACAAGCGGTTCCACCATTGAGAGAGGCCGGAAAGCATTCCTACCTCGGCATACCGCTGCGCCGCTTGGGACAACTTGCAATTCTTCAGGGTGAGCCGTCCAGGGCGATGGCTCTTATACAAGAGAGTCTTCAGCTTAACTGGACAATTCGCGACTATGATGGCATCTGCTCCTGTGTGGCGGCAATGGGCGCGTTGTGCGCGGCAGCTGGTCAGAGCGTGGGTGCCGCGAAACTCTTTGGGGTTTTGGACGCAGTGTTCGAGTTTACGCGCTATGGAATGATGCCACTCGACCAACAGGAGTACGAGCGTGGCGTGAGCGAATTACGCGGCCAACTCGATGACGCGACATTTACCGCAGCATGGGTGGAAGGCCGCACCATGACATTAGAGCAGGCGGTTGCTTACGCACTTGAACTACCTACAAGTTTATGAATTCACATTCGAGTCGGTAGCAGTGGTATCATCACTGCATGGCCACAGTCACCGCCCAGGCCCACCCAAACATCGCCTTCATCAAGTACTCACACTGCACAACCCATTGAACCGACGGCGAAATTTGCCTTGATAACGAAATATGCTAGGCTCCCTACTTTTAAGGGAGCCTAGCAGTCAGTCTATCGTTTGAAGACGAACCTCTTACTATTTGTTAGACGGAAGTTTTAGTTGGACTGACAGTCGCTTCGATTTCATCGTGTGCGGAATCAATCTTCGCCAACGTCGGGAAGTTCGACGACCTGCACGGAGCTGGCATTGAAATCGAGCACGCCAGCCGCGGAGAAGACCAGGTCAAATTGCAGCCCGAACGCGTACGGCTGGACGGGGTTAGGCGGAAGGACTGGATTGGGTGGAAGAACCGGATTCGGTGGCAAAGGCCGGTCTTCACCCACCGTCACCAACAGAAATGATGGCACAACGACGCGAATGGGGTCGTTGGGAAAGAGAGGGTCAGTGGGAATGATAGGGTCGGTAGGAAACAAGATGCTGCTCTGACCCGCGCCGGATGCGCTGCAGGGAACGCCAGTGTCCGTCATCACAGTCACGTTAGCAGCCGCGAGATTGACATCCACGTAAAGCTGTGCACCGCCCGAGGGGAGGGAGTTCCAGCGGGTGATGATGTGAACCAGGCCGTTGAAACTGGCGTTGCTGTTCGTTTGAGGGTCACGCAGGCTGCCACTAAGGGGCATCCATCCGGCGGAGAGTTGGGTATCGGTAAAGCTTGCAGCCTGAGCAGGCTGTGCACCTGCCGCACCGATGGCGAAAGCCAGGACGAGCAGGATCAGGGTGGTTGGGATGATTTTCTTTTTCATGGTTTCTCCAGTTCTGGTTAGACCAGATCTATTATTTTTAGAAACCCGAATTGGTCTCTGTGCTTACAATGTAGCAAATTGCCTTTCCTCTTTGGTCACGCAAACCGCTACAAAAAGTGGGACAATTTCGTGAAGTGGCCGGACACGCCGACCACTATCTGAATCCCTATTTGATTTGCTGATTAGCGTTGGAAGCGATCTCTCCTTATGGCAGTACGATGTTCCCACTGATCGTTCCCGATGTAATGCCCGTGGTTAAGTCAACGATACGATCTGTAGTGATATTCCCACTGGCGCCAGCAAACCGACCCGTGCCGCCTGTGATGATCAAATTTTCGACGACATGGAAGACGTTAGGCTCATCGGTCGGGGTGGCTTGTCCGGTTCCTACTGTGTAGAGGCTGTCTCCATTCGCTGCTACAAAGTGGCCGGTTCCGGTTCCCGTAATGGTCTCGAGGTTGACTTCCACCTCCCAACTGAGCGTATACCGTCCAAGATGAGTGGCTATCCCCGAGCCGCTCGCGGTGCTGGTCATGATCGGGGGGTTACTGAAATCCAGCGTTTCCACTGCCTGCATTGTGCCTTTGAGGGATAGTTCCTTATTCCCTGCTAGCGCGACGCCTGTCAGCGTGGCAAGCAGCGCCAGTGCAGCAACGATGCTGATTATGAGCTTTTTCATGGTATCTCCAATTCTGGTTAGAAAAGTGTGACTGTTTCAGGGAGTGGCCGGACACGCCAACCACTTCACGTGTTGTTATTAAATTGCGAGTTCTCCTGATGTATCGGCTATGAGGGTCGTTCACCTTCCAGCAAGGCACCGCCATGTTCGTTAATGATTTCAACGATTCGTCCCATGTTTGGCCCGCCGGGTT
>DAINRK010000404.1:0-4656 GCA_036741855.1 Anaerolineales bacterium | reverse complement strand
TGCGCAACGTTCATTCTTTACAACCTGAGATAACTGTGCAACGATCTGCTGTGGAACCTCACCTACTGTCCCCAGGGTAGATAGGAGGCGCGATGACTTTGACAGCGCTTCTGCCGCTTCACGACGCATCTGCTCACTTGAATATAGTTTTGCGTTCTCCCCAGCAGTTTTTTCAGCCCACTCTTTGGCAACGGCCAGTTCAGCCGCCCGCTCGCGTGCTTCTTCGAGAAGGCGTTCCACTTCATGTTGCGCCTGTTCCCTTTGTTGGACAAGCATTGTGCGCAGTAACGCACTGCTTACGAGGTTGCGAATACGAACATATATTTCCCAATCGCGCGGGCCCATCTCCACCCACATAAATCCGAAACGATTCTTAGCGAGTGAAAGTGGCATCACTACAGCAGTATAACGATGATCCTGTGGCGTTTTGCCGCGAGGCACAAGTTGACCTGTGCCAATGGAGGCGCGTTTATTCGGGATCTCGAACTTTGCCCCTTCATATTGAAAGAGCAGACGATAGCTCTCAGGCGGTGGCGCAGAGATGGAGTGCGGCGCGGTCACATCGCTGTAGAACATAACGTACCAGCGTTCGATTCCCATAGCTGGGAAGTGCTCCGAGATCGCGCCGCCGATCTCACTAAGGCTCATGGCTGGTGCCATCGAAGTGCTAAAGGCTTGCAAAATGTTTTCCTGTTGTTCAATCACAAGCCTTCGATAGGCCTGTGCACGTTGAGAAAGCTCACCTGCCAACAGGCGCATCTGTTGAAATATATTCTCTGCCTTCAGCATGGCCGTGTGACTGGTAATGCCGCCTAATGCATATTTTCTCATCATCGAGATAACGTTATGCCATATGGATGGTGCAAGGCCATACTTTTGCATCAGTTCGATCATGCTATTGACCGTCTTTAGGAACTCGTCACTGGTTGATCGATCATTCAGCGCCAAAAGGAATCCATCCCAGGTTTTCCCAAAGGCGTCTCTAAACTGTGGAAGCGCGGGATCCTGCTCGGTGACGCCGGCCGAGTTTAGCAAGGCGCGCAAAGCAGCCTCACGTTTATTCTCCAGCCGGGCAGTTTTCGCAACGTCACGCGGGGCAACTGCAGCTTGCCTTACATTCTCCGGCAGGCATCCGCATGACCATCGGACAAGTAATTGAGTGGGTGTGATCGTTACTGGAGGAACCGTTTCGCCATTGATGCGCTTAAGCAAAGCTTCAAGCGCGTGCTTCCCTGCAGTGTAGAATGACTGCCGCACAGTTGTCAGTGGCACTCCGGTGGCCTGGGCCTCGCGTAGATCGTCGAATCCAGTAATTGCCACATCATCCGGTACGCGAACGCCGCGTTCCTGAAGGGCGTCCAACGCGCCGAATGCCATCCGGTCATTCGCTGCAACCACAGCCTGAAAACGGAGCTGGCGTTCATTCAATAATGTAAAGATCGCGGCCCTTCCACTCTCGGGCGTGTAATCCCCTTGCACCACAAAATCTTCATCCAAACGCAGGTCGTGCGCTTTGAGTTCATCCTTGTACGCTTGAAAACGTTGTTCAGCATCGAGATGTCCCTCAATACCGCGGATAAAAGCGATGCGTTTGTATCCATGATCTTCAATGAGATGACGGACCGCCGCGCGCATCCCATCCATATTATCCGGCACGAACATGGATGCGCCCTGTATATCGACTGATTGAGTGACGATGGGCAGCGCGCTATAGACTTTGGCGAATGCTTCAAGATCACGAGCACTGGTACCATAGGCAATATCTGTGGTCAGCAATAATCCGTCGAATTGATCCGGCTTGAAAAGATCATATAATCCAAATGAGGGCTTGTTCTCGCCAGGTGTCGTTAGAGAAAATAATTTCCCGCCAATGAAATGCACAAGGTTAACGTTATTCGCCTCCGCTGCGTTGGTAATGCCTGCCATGAACTCTGCACCCCATGCACGTCCTACCTGGGAGGCAAAGACACCAATGGTTTTTCTTTCAGCAGACGGCTTTGTTTCAGACGGCATTAGGTGATTCCTTAAGGAGGGAGAGGGGTGATTATATCCCTGATTCTAAAGAGACGTAAAACAAAAGAATGACAAAAACCGGCCTCATGCTGCGCCAATAATTAATCTCATTATTGGATAGTATTTGGCGCGTTGTAAACCTGCCCTACGAGTTCATGCAAGGACAAGATTCATTTGCCACTGCGATAATTTCTCTTTCTCAAAACCTGCTTTTTCATAAACATTCCCTAACTCTTCCGGCAATATTGCAGGGACATGCCAGGTTTTCCCGGTATGCTTTACAGCGAGACTCTTTAGCATATCCAAACCGAGTCCATTTCCTCGCGCATCTGGCTCAACAAGCAGGGACCATATCACGACATGCTCCGCCTCTGGATTCGATATCACAGCATAAGTAGCCCCTTTGCAATAGGCGCGTGCCGGCGGATTCATGTGCATGATGGTTTCACCCGATAACTGCCAGGGAAGGTCGGGCAATCCGTGTCGAGTTATGAGGAGCCCCGCCTCGCGAAGGTCGATTTCTTGCAAACTACTCATTCCGTTTCCTGTTCCGCCCCTGTGGATGAATCCCACTAATCTTCTCACGATTTGGAAACCTAATTTTTGATACAGCTTAACAGCAGACTCATTCTGTTCGATTACTTCAAGTACCATTTCGTGGTCGTTGCGTTGATGCGCTTCCTGAACGAGTCTTTCCATGAACCAGGAGCCTGCGCCTTTGCCGCGCATTTGTCGGAAGATGCCCATCGCCGCGAGTCGACTCGTCCAGCCGCGGCGCGCGATCAATGCAATACCCGACGGTTCCTCATCGATAAGCAGTACGCGGCTTGAGTCTAAATCGATGCTATCCTTGCGAAGCAAGGTAACAAACTGAGAAACGTTGAACTGAATAGGGACAACATAATTCTCAAAGCTGAGATTCAGGAAATCGGTGAGATCAGGCAAGGGGTAATTTGACGCGGGGTTGAGATCCAGTTTCATGTCCCCGATTTTACACGCGTCCATCGTATAATCAATAAATCGAAGAGGACAATATCATTATGGATTTCACTCGCATTGCAAGAAAGATCACATGGACATTATTCATCACACAGAGCCTTGCCTCGGCCGGGTTTATTGCTGCAGCGACGATCAACCCAATTTTGGGAGAGAAACTGGCGGCTGATCGCTCCCTGGCCACACTGCCGACCGCACTCTATCTGTTGAGTGGGGCACTCTCTGCCTCTATGTGGGGATACTTTATGGATCGAATCGGGCGGCGCAACAGTATTGTTCTGGGGCTGGTCATCGGTGTCATCGGAAATCTTCTGGTGCTGGCTGCCATTCAATTATCCTCGTTCATGCTCGTGATACTTGGTTTGGTGCTGATGGGGATCACGAATGCCGCGATCCTGCTGGGACGGTTTGCTGCAGCAGAGGTGAATACTCCGGAACAGCGAGGGCGCGCGATCTCTGCTGTGGTGCTTGGAGGTGTGATTGGCACGATTTTGGCACGTGTTCTGGCTGTCCCTGTGGGAAATTTTGCAGTGAGCATCGGCATGGACGAACTTGCAGGTGCGTATATTACTACCCTGGTTTTGTTCGCGGTGGCTTCGGTTCTGGTGTTTTTGGGTCTCCGCCCTGAACCGCGAGATGTGGGCAGGGAACTGGCAAAACAATATCCCGACGCGATTCCACAGGGTGGGGAGTCGCGACCAATTTTTCAGATCCTGCGCGAGCCTCCTGCAATCACTGCCGTGGCTGCAATGGTGTTGGGGCAAATGGTGATGGTTGCCATTATGGTGGTCACCTCATTACATATGGAGGATCATCACCATGCGAGGAGCGATATTTACTCTGTGATCTCCGCGCATACGTTCGGCATGTTTGCTCCTTCCATCTTTTCAGGCTGGCTTCTGGATAAAGTGGGTCGCGGCAAAATGATTTTGATCGGCGCGTTTACCCTGCTCATGGCATGTATCACCGCACCGATATCACCGAATGTTCTGCCGCTTGGGGTTTCTCTTTTTCTGCTTGGGCTGGGATGGAATTTTTGTTTTGTGGGAGGCTCCACCTTGTTGTCGGACCAGCTCTCGCCGGTGGAGCGCTCACGCACACAAGGTACGAATGATCTGCTCGTGGGGCTTGCCTCTGCATTGATTAGTTTGAGCAGTGGTTTTATCTTCAATGCAGCAGGTTACATGGCGATGTCTCTCATTGCTGGTGTGATTTCGCTCGTGCCGCTCGTGTTGGCATTAACTTTTGTGAGGAAAAGCGTTGTGCCTGTTGGCGCCTGAATTGATACCCCGCAAAATAATTGCATGGAATTGGGGCGACCACGCCCTTCGGGGATGCTTCGCGAGCTGGTCGCCCCTACATATATCTATCTAATTTCGATCTGATACGCGGCAGGGAGTCTTGTAAAGCGCGTTGTGCCGGTCACGATTAATATGGCTTCTTCACCACTCTTCAACGATAGCGGAACTTCTGTTGTCTGGTCGGGGTTTAAGGGAATTTGAGTCACGGTGGTGGTATCGCCTTTAGTAATGAGACTCAAGCGATACGTCTGCGGGAGGACGTTTTCGATGCGTGCAAAGCCGACTGCCTCCCAACCTCCCTCATCCGCCTCAAAATCAGACTGGTAGTTGATCGCATCCACTCGAA
>DAINRK010000403.1:0-4664 GCA_036741855.1 Anaerolineales bacterium | reverse complement strand
CTCGTGTTCTCATTCTGATCACAAACGGAGTTTTCTGCTAATTCTCCCTCGTGAAATACACCTAAAAAGGTCTAAATTATCCGAATTGTGAATTTATTCACAAGCCTTGACAGTTTTTGCTGTTCGGATGTAGTATTAGAACAAGCTTAATTTTGTTGGTTCGAGGCATGGAAGTAGCCAACAACAGATTGTTACGCCAGTTCGAATCGGGCTCAGTACGCAAGGAGAAAGCATCATGATACTAAGTAGAACATTTATTATCACAGGTTTCTTGCTAGTCACTGTCGCCCTACTATCATCTTGTGGTGCTAATCCAACGTCTGCCCCCACGGCGGAACCCACGGAGGCTCCCGTTGTCATTGTGCCAGATACACCCTATCTTGCGGACTGGCAAAGTTCTGCTCATGCCAAAGTTTCAGACGAACCCTTCCGCCACTGGGATACGGAAGACCCGGCTGAGGTACCTACAACTTGCGCGAAGTGTCATACCAGCGCGGGATATAGGGACTTCCTCAGCGCGGATGGAAGTGAGGCTGGTAAAGTGGATGCCGCTGTCCCCGCGAAAGATTCGCAAGGCATCCAGTGCGTGGCCTGTCATAACCCCGTTACATTTACAAAGACAACAGTGACCTTCCCCTCTGGTGTCACAATCACTGCTGGAGATGATACACGTTGTATGGAATGCCATCAGGGACGTGAATCAAAAGTCAGTGTGGATGCCCAGATCGAAACTTTTCGTGTCACGGACCTGGATGCGGTTGTTGCGCCGATCAAGGATGAGCAGGGCAATGATGTGAACTTTGGCTTCCGTAATGTGCACTACTATGCCGCGGCTGCAACACTCTACGGCGGTAAGACTATGGGTGGGTATCAATACGATGGCCTGACGTACGACTCGAAGCATACTCACGTGGTCGGCTATGACTCATGTATTGGCTGTCACAACCCCCATACTCTCAAAGTGAAAGTCGATCAATGTGCGACCTGTCACGAAAATGTCGCAACCGTTGACGATCTTAAATCCATCCGCATGGTAAGTTCTGCACGAGACTATGATGGCGACGGCAATGTGGAAGAAGGCATGTACTACGAGATCCAGGGTCTGCAAGAAATTCTGTATGCCGAAATCCAGAAGTATGCTGCCGATAAAACTGGCACGGGCATTATCTATGATTCGGCAGCTTTTCCGTATTGGTTCGCGGATGCCAATGGAGATGGAACCGCGGATCAGGGCGACAGCGGTGCAGCCCGATTTAACACATGGACGGCCCGCCTGCTCAAAGCCGCATACAACTACCAGGTCTCTTTGAAGGACCCCGGCGCCTTCGCGCATGGCAACAAATACATCGTCCAATTGCTCTTTGACTCGATTGCTGACCTCGGTGGCGACACTAGCCAGCTTGCGCGTACAGATGCTGCTCACTTTGCTGGCAACACGGAACCGTTCCGTCATTGGGATGCGGAAGAGGAAGGCAATGGCACCGTTCCAGCGGGATGTGTGAAATGCCATACTGCCACAGGCCTACCCACCTATATCTTAAATGGTGGCACGACAGTCGTCACCTCTAACGGGACCACTGCAATCGTAGGTCTAGGCCCCATGCCTGCCGGTAACGGTTTTATGTGCACAACCTGTCATACAGACCCAGGCGGTGGAGAACGCTATGCAGTCAATTCAGTGATCTTCCCAAGCGGAAAGACCGTAAGTTTTGGTGGCCAGGATGCTGATGGCAACTTCCTGCCGGACGACTCGAATCTCTGTATATCCTGTCATCAAGGCCGCGAATCGACTACAAGTATGAATAATGCATTGCGAGGCAAAGAACCGGACACAGTTGATGAAAAGATCCGTTTCAAGAACATCCACTATTTTGCCGCAGGTGCAACGATATTCGGTGCGGATGTTCAAGGCGCGTATCTCTACGAAGGCAAGGAGTATGCAGGCCAGAACCTGCATGCCAGTGATGAGGGCAAGATGAACAAATGCAAGGACTGCCACGATGTTCATGCGCTTGCACCCAAGGTTGAAACATGTGAAACGTGCCATGACACCACCGATCCCACAACGATCCGCAGATCCGATATAGATTTTGACGGTGATGGGGATGTGACGGAGGGAATCAAGGGTGAGATCGATACTCTCGGCGAAGCCCTATATGCCGAGATTCAGAAATATGCTGAAGCGCACGGTGGCTCGATCGAGTACGACACAGTTGCGTATCCATACTTCTTCGGAGCTGATGGCAAAGCTTATGCCGCGTGGACTCCCAATCTGGTTAAAGCGGCATTCAATTACCAATACATTCACAAAGATCCAGGCAACTATGTTCATAATCCTAAGTTCGTGATCCAGTTCCTGATCGACTCAATAGAATCTTTAGGAGGCGACGTGAGCAAGTACACACGTCCATAAGAGAGACGCCTCGCGAAAGAAAAGATGGCGGACAGAACGTCCGCCATCTTTTCTTAGTCACGCCAAAAAGGTGATATTTGACACTGTTCGGTTGTGAAGTTGCATTTTAATATGCAAGTGACGCGACTCAGGAGAACGCAATGACCTTCGGAAAACGAACCAGCCCGCACGCTCTTTGGACCCTCAGCCTGCTCCTCGGGTTTGGACTTATCGTCTACGCCTTGGCCTTTTCTACAACCTCCACCCAAGCGGCTCCTGTCCACTATCAGGGTGATAAACCTACAAACGATTTCTGTCTTGCCTGCCATCAAGGGGAAGGAATAGCATTAACGCTTGGAAGTGAATCCCTACCTGTAACAATTAATCCAACATTGTTCGGGTTATCTGTCCATGCAGAAGAAGGCATCGCCTGCGTGGATTGCCACACAAATATTAGTGAATATCCCCACCCCGAGGTAAAAGAGAAGAGTGTCCACGAACTCTCTCTGGCATTGAACGTGTCGTGTCAGGATTGTCATGAAGAGCAATTTCTAAATGTTCAGGATAGCGTACATCAAAAAGCGCTTACGGAAGGCAAAGAGAATGCACCACTCTGTTCAGATTGCCACAATCCACACGTACAAGGTCGTGTTATTGGCAAGGAAAGCAATCAGCTAACGATTGCCGCACGCTTGCACATTCCAGAAACGTGTTCACAGTGTCACAGCGATAAGTACGAACAATACAAAGCCAGTGTTCACGGGAAAGCGCTGACAGAGGAAGGCAATCTGGACGTCCCCACGTGTACCGATTGTCATGGGGTACACAAGATCAGCGACCCAACCACTGCAACCTTCCGCAACAGCACACCTGCATTGTGCGCAAATTGCCATACTGACTCAGCGATCATGGATAAATATGGAATATCGACAAAAGTGCTCGACACCTATGTAGCTGATTTTCACGGTACAACCGTCAAGCTCTTTGCAGAGCAGTTTCCGGACCAGCCCACGAACAAGGCCGTTTGCACAGACTGCCATGGAGTTCACGATATTTCGAAAGTGGACAATCCACAAACAGGGATAGCACTGCGCGAGAACCTTTTGGTAAAGTGCCAGCGCTGCCACCCGGATGCCACAGCCAACTTCCCAGGCGCTTGGCTGAGTCATTATGAGCCAAGCCCTCAGCATTCTCCAATCGTGTTTTACGTCAACCTGTTCTACAAAATATTCATTCCCACTGTAATTGGTGGCATGATCTTCTTTATCATTACTGATATTTACAGGCGCATAAGAAATCGCGCGAAAGGAGTTAAGCACGCATGAGCAATCAGCCCCGCACCTACACTCGCTTCCCACTATCGCGGCGCATTGAACATATCTTCCTGATGATTTCTTTTATTACGCTGGCATCGACGGGCCTGCCACAAAAATATCCCACATCTCCAGTCAGCATTTTAATCGTTCGAGCGCTGGGTGGTATTGAAAATCTTCGCAGCATCCATCATTTCATGTCCATCCTGGTGATGTTGGCTGTTATTTATCACCTGCTCGTAATTGGATATTATGTCTTTGTTCTGCGAACACCCTGGTCAATGATGCTCTCGTTACAGGATATGAAAGACGGTATGCAGGCACTTCTCTATAATCTCGGATTTGCCAAGGCATATCCAAAAATGGGGCGTTATACCTTCGAGGAAAAATTCGAATACTGGGCGTTTGTGTGGGGATATACCATCATGGGGATCACCGGCTTCATTATGTGGAATCCGATTACTGCTACCAGATATCTTCCGGGTGAATTCGTCCCTGCTGCCAAGGCCGCACATGGAGGGGAAGCTGTGCTTGCTGTACTCGCTATTATTGTTTGGCACATGTATGGTGTGAATATCAAACACGTTAATCGATCCATATTTACAGGCAAAGTAACAGAAGAGGAAATGGCCCATGAGCACCCAAGGGAACTGGAGGACATCCAGGCAGGTACTGCAAATCGTATTCCGGATGCCGCCACACTTCGCAAACGGCAAAGGATTTTTTACCCGATCGCCGCGATCTTAGCGGTTGCCATGCTGGCCGGAGTCTACGGATATATCAACACAGAGGAAACCGCGTTGAAAACAATCCCACCGATTTCAACAACTGTGGAAAGTCCTTTACCGACTCCCCAACCTTAAAGGGTATATCTTAAGTCTTCCTTTCGAATTTGGAGGCAGGCATGAAAATCAATAAATTTGTGATCGGCGGCGCGATGATATTAGGCGCTGTTGTTT
>DAINRK010000402.1:0-4668 GCA_036741855.1 Anaerolineales bacterium | reverse complement strand
C
Organism: Anaerolineales bacterium; assembly: GCA_036741855.1. Classification (GTDB taxonomy): domain Bacteria; phylum Chloroflexota; class Anaerolineae; order Anaerolineales; family Villigracilaceae; genus Defluviilinea. Next base: position 4,667 of record DAINRK010000402.1, on the reverse strand, counting down.
GGTGAGGGTGACGGCGTCGCGGTCATGTGCCGCAACCACCGTGGCTTCATCGAGTCGACCGTCGCCTGCGCGGCATCCACTTTGGCTTGGGCAGCAATCACATCCTGGGCATTCGGTCCATCCTTGAGGCGATCGTAGGTATGCTGGGCATCTTCCAGTTCCGCTTTTTTCAACGCCAGGTCATTCTCCGCTTCGATGATCCAATCCTGAGGAGCCGGACCCTTGAAACTCTTGGTCTTGTAGCGATACTCATAGCCTTTCCAAGTTTGGATCAAATAGGTGCGGGTTTCGGTTTGGGGAACTTTCTTTGAGTCCTGCAAATAGTGCAAATAATCATCTGCTTTGTCGTAAGCTTCCTGAGCATCCTTCAGGTCAATGACGACTTGAGCCAGATCAGAGCTTGAGGAATTAAGCAGCTCGTTCAAGGCTTGCTGAGCCCTAACCAGTTCCAACTGTGCGGCGGCGTAATTCGGCTCGGATTCGTCGCCCAGGCGGATTAGCGGCTGTCCCTTTTTGACGTGTCGTCTGCAATAACTGTCGGAATGGCTTCCTGCGTCGCCGTGGCAGCCTGCCCCGCAGAGGCACAAGCCGTTACCAGCAGACTCAGGATTAGAATCAGAATCAGAATTTTGTTTTTCATAATTGTTTCCTTTGCATTGTTTATTCATAGGCGAGCACTTCGCGTACCGTCAGGCTGGAGGCGTTGCGGGCCGGGATAAAGCTAGCCAAAGCACTCAAAAGGAGGACAACTACTAGCCATACCCATAGGCCGGGCATTGAGTAGGAATAAGACAACGGCAAGCCCATCAATTGGACTCCTACGGCCTCATTCAGGCCCTGGCTCAGCGGGACGGCAAGCAGGGCGCCCATGAACCAACTCAACAGCCCAATGGTGATCCCTTCCAAAATATAGACCTGCGCCACGCCGCGATTGGGTGCACCAATCGCACGTAGCACACCAATTTCGCGCGTGCGCTCCAGAACATTGATACTCATCGTGCCCATCAATCCCAATCCTCCGACCAGCGCCAACAGGATCGCCATGACAAGTAACAAGGCAACAATTGCATCGAACGCCACCTCCGCTTCGGCCCGTTCATTTGTGAGCGTGGTAACACTGCTAACTCGAACTCCAATTCGTTCAAAGTATTGCTCCAACGCGTTGCTTTTGGCCTCCACCGAGGCAGGATCGTGCGCTTGCGTAGTGACTAGCAGTGAATCTGCCTCGCCAACTCGATTCGCAACCTTGGCAACGTAATCATAATTTGCATAAATAATTGAAGCGAAAGTACTACCTACATAGGTTCCCACAATCTTGAATGATCGTTCTTTTCCATAGATTTTCAGGATAATTTCCTTGCCAAGCCTGAGATCTGGCTCATTTTGAAAGAGACCGGAAGGAACTACTACAGCGTTGTCATCTTCTGGTGTCAACCACCGACCTTCTGCTATTGCAGGAGATTGAATCAAGCTGGAGTCATCGACATGGGGCGCAAACATATACATCATCCCGCTTTCAGTGCCATCGGGACGCACGCGGCGTGCGGGCAACTGAAGCCATACATCAGTTTGTGTTACGCCAGGTAAACTCAGAGCCTCCTGTTCAACCTTTTCTGAACGATAGGACCGGTCGAACGTCAGCCAGATATCGAAATTGTACGACTTCATCATGTCATTCACGGTGCTGGATAGAGAAGCTCGCACATTGAAAACACTGATGAAGGTAGCGGATGCCAATGTGAGTGTGATCAGAGTGAGCGCCAGCCGTCCCTTGCTGCGGAAGGTATTTCTTACTGAGAGAAGAGTAGAGCGGATGGGAACTTTCTGAGTGAACCACAAATTCGAACCGGAGAGCAGTTGGTCGATCCAATTCCTGCCGAAGCGACCTTTCCCCATTGTATAAGCGCTCATCGCTTCTGCCGCGCTGACTCGCACGCTGGAGAGAAAAGGAACGAACGAAGCTAAAACTGGTAGCACTAATGCGATGACCAGCTGTGTCAGAATCGTCTGCGGCGGGATGTCCATTTTGGGCAGGTTGAAATTGAACATTGTTGCCAGCAACTGGCTCAGCGCGCGCGCCCCCACAGCGCCGAGCGGTACGGCGATCAACAATGACAAAATCCCATAGCAGAGTACCATCACCAAATACATGCCCAAAATCTGCGGGCTTCCCCCGCCGATGGCCTTCATCACCGCGATCTGGCGTTTCTGTTGGGTTAACAGCGCGGAAACAGTATTGACGACCAAAAAGACGCTTAGAAATAATGAGAGAACGCCGAGAGATCCCATGAGTAGCAGAATCGCTTGTAGAGCATCGTCCATCGGAAGTTGTCCCGGCTCAGCCGTCATGCTCAGCGGAATGGTATACCCAGACTTTTCGGCTTTATCCTTAACGAGGTTTACCACATGCTGCGCCCAGACTTTATCTTCGGGATGGGTGGCAATCACGTATAGCTCATTGAATCCATAGGATTCGCCCAGCCACTGCAGAGTATCAAAAGAGATATATCCATAGGGAGTCCCATCGAATGGGGCAGGTAACTGTGCGGGATCATACGCGACACCAGTGATACGCATTTCTCGTTGAGTGTCGTTAGGCAGCTTGATATGCACAATGTCACCGACTTGGGCGTCGATGACCGAAAGCGCGGCGCGCTCGATCAGGATTTCGCGCTCTGGTGGCGGCCATGCTCCGCTCTGCGAGCTCACTTTGTTCACCCGGATATCGTCATAATTCGCAATCACAAAGAGTGAAATGTTTTGCCATTCTCCCGGAGCGACTTCCACGCGTGCAGAGATGTTTCGGCGTGCATCTGCTTCTTGCACTTCCGGCATGGAACGGACAGACTGTATAAAGTCTTCACCGAAAGGTTCGATAGTTCTGACTGTGCCGCTAGATGGATGAATAGCTGCAAAACTGCGTGCCAATCCCTCCGACAAAATAAAGCGAGCACTGAGAATGATTCCAATGGCAAATAGGCCAACAGCCATCGACAGGACGATTAACAATGTACGCGTTTTGTTCCCAAATAGATCATTGATGACTTTATACCAGCGCGGCCTAAGCATAGTTGTCTTCTTTTCGGTCTGAGCTGATAATTTCACCGTCAGACAATGTGATCACCCGCGAACCTCGTTTGGCCACATCCTTGTCGTGTGTGACCAGAAGGATCGTCCGACCTTGCTGGACCAAGTCAACGAATATATCAGTGATTGCTGTAGCCGTCGCCGAGTCCAGGCTGCCGGTCGGTTCGTCAGCCACCAGGATGGCCGGGTCATTGGCCATAGCGCGCGCGATCGCCAACCGTTGCTGTTGACCTCCCGACAAGGCCGTCGGTAGTTTCTTTGAATGTTCGGCGATATCCACTTGCTCGAGCAGCTTCACAGCACGCTGACGTTGTTCCCGCAATGAATATCGCCGCGCGAAATCCATTGGGAGCATCACGTTTTGAAGCACCGTCAGAGTGGGCAGAAGTTCAAAAGACTGGAAGACGACACCCATTGTTTTGCCGCGCAATTTGGCAGTTTTTTCCGTGCTGAAGCGATGCAAGGGAGACCCATCAACCCAAATTTCTCCGGACGTAGCGCGATCCAGACCAGTGACAATGTTTACGAGCGTGGTCTTTCCGCTGCCGGATTTGCCCGTGACCACTAGAAACTCCCCGGTATAGACCTGCAGGTCAATACCATGAAGCGCAGTCACTGCGCCTGCCAGACTATGATAGGTTTTGACAACGTTCCGTACATCGATCAGTGGCTGTAAATCGCCAGTATTTGAATGAGAGCCTTGTGCGATCATGTTGTGCTTCAGCGACTTCCTAACGATTTGTGAACTCATCGACGATACGGCCGTCGGAAAGCTTGATCGTGCGTTGGGCGCGTGCGGCCAGTTCATTGTCATGTGTGACCATGAGGATCGTTTTTCCGGCTTGCGCCAGGTTTTCAAAGAGATGGAAGACCATTTCTGCGGATTTCGAATCCAGGTTGCCAGTTGGTTCATCCGCAGTGAGAAGGACCGGATCATTCGCCAGGGCACGCGCAATAGCTACGCATTGTTGCTCTCCACCTGAGAGTGAATTCGGTAATCGGTGTGCCAGGTCGGCCATGCCCACTAACTCAAGCAGATACAGAGCGCGGTCTGGGCGCTCACTCCGTGAGTATCCTCCGCCGTAATCCATGGCAAGCAGAATATTCTCAACGGCAGTCAGAGTGGGCAGGAGTTGAAAGAATTGGAAAATTACACCAATCGAGCGACCGCGCCAGATAGCGATCTGCTCTTCATTGAGCGTGTGGATGTGAACTGCATCGACGATCACTTCGCCGGAAGTGGGCCGGTCAATTCCAGTGATCACATTGATCAGCGTGGATTTGCCACTGCCGGACTTGCCGATGATCGAGACAAAGGCACCCGCTTCGACCTGCAAGTCGATGCTTTTAAGTGCAGCGAATGTGCCTGCCGAACTTTGGTAAGTCTTCACGACCTGGCGCAAGTCGACCAGCCACCCGGCAAATGTGTCATCTTTGAGGGCCGTGGGTTGAGGTGGATTTGAATAAAAGCCTGAGGTCATTGTTGCCATCCATCAAACACTCTATATTCCGGGATATTCGAATTGAAGCATTCCTAATATAATATTTAGGTTAACCTAAATATTATATTAGGAATGCTT
>DAINRK010000401.1:1181-4687 GCA_036741855.1 Anaerolineales bacterium | reverse complement strand
ATTATTCTAGTATATTTTCTGGCGATTTCGGGTTTAAAAATTTGGTGGGGTGGCTCTGCCTTCACTGTCAGGCATCTCATCCCGATCCTGCCACTCTTTGGAATTTATTTGCTCTTCCTCCCCAGACGATATCTTTTACCGTTTATCGGCATTGGCCTCCTTTCTTTTTTCCAAATGTTGATTGCCAGTGCTATCACGTGGCGTCCTTTTAATCGCTATATTGAGGAAGTATTGGCACAGGGATTTTCCTTTTCGTGGGAATCTTCGATTCTTTATCAGAAAGTGCTGCCTGGGCTGTTGCGTAACAGGCTAAGTTTTACATGGGGGCAATACTTTTTTGGTCTCGAATCCTGGTATTTTAATCTTGCCCTTCCACTACTCATTGCAATTGGACTACTGTTTGTCTTCTACTTAATTGGCAGGCTGGAAGACAAAGCTTATGCATTTCCTACGTAACAAAAATATCTCAGCGTGTGAAGTCCTTCTTACCTATCCGTCGTGGATCGAACCCGTGAATCAGTAAGCTCATTTCTGCTCACCTCTAAAATCGCTTACAATCAACTCATCATCGAACTACTCACATAGAGGTCTTCATGCCAAAACGAGCAAAAGAGTCCGAATCTTCCGAACCCGAGCACGAGTCAGGAATTGTCAAAGTAGTTGACCCGCTGGCTTATGATGATTCGCCGGTTGAGGTGGAGCCAAAATCCATTGCACCGCCCGCGCCTCCAATTGTGCCTCTCGAGGCGCCTCCGCAAACAGCTCCGGGTCCGAGCTTTGGCGAGCGAGTTGGACGCTTCTTCAGCTTTCTCCTTCGGTTGGCTGCTTTATTGGTAATTTTGGCTATCGTCAGTATGGCATTGTATTTTGTTCTGCCGTGGCTCTATCAAAAATATATTACGCCTGTGGAGCAGAATACCATTCACATGAGCGAACTGCAGTCCCGCCTGGAAGAGACCGAACAGGAACTAGCGCACTTGCAAACCAGGCTGGAGGATATCGAAGCAGGACAGAACCAGAATGCCGGAGTACTTACCGAGCTGGACAAGCGCGTAAACGATATCGAAACAGAGATTGACGCCCGCACACAGTCCCTGGCGGCTCTGGAGCAAATGCAATCCGAACTTCAAGCACAAAGTGAAGCGGACTCTGTTGAGTTTCAACGCCAGCTCGATTTATTGAAAGCCATGGAATTGCTCTCGCGTGCCCGTCTCTTCATGTATCAAAGTAATTTTGGGCTGGCCAGGCAGGATGTGCAGATCGCGCGCGACTTGATTGCAGAAGTTCAGACGGATGCACCGGAGTTGCTTGCGGATGATTTGGATGCGGTCGTTCTGCGGCTTGACATGACTTTGTCCAATTTGCCAAACTTCCCAGTTGCCGCCAGCGACGACCTCGACATTGCCTGGCAGATCCTTCTCTCGGGACTACCTCCGGCGACTCCAACTTTGATTCAAACGCCTACCCTGGTGGGCACACTTGTAGCCACTCCCACGGCTTTTGATGTTACCCTCACCCCAACTTTGGTAGCGACAGTCCCGCCCTCTCCGACGCCATGAGCATTGACTCAATTTGAATCATAGCGGTCTTGGACTAATCCAAGACCGCTCTTGTTTATGTTTGCTTATACGGGAGTTGGGTTATCAACTTGCTGATAACCGTTTAATAAATACGCGGTCATCTCACCTTTGCCTTTCACCTGAATCATACCGCGTTCTTCAAATTGGTATTTCCCCAGTAAACGCTCATACAAACGCTGTGTGACTTGAATCCGTCCTGCCAATCCCTGAGACTCCATACGGCTGGCAGTGTTGACCGTGTCGCCCCATAAATCATAGATGAATTTCTTCGTGCCGATCACGCCCGCCACAACGGGGCCCGTGTCCATACCGATGCGCACCTTCAAGTCAATGCCTGTGGCTTCACTCATTTTGAGGAGTTCCGACTGCATATCGAGCGCCATCTCGGCCACCGCTTCAATATGATTCGGATTGGGATCATTCAAGCCCGATACGATCATATACGCGTCGCCGATGGTCTTTATTTTTTCGAGACCATGTTTTTCCGCCAGTTGATCAAAGGCAGAAAATACCTGATTCAACATTTGAACCAACTGCTCCGCGGAGATGCGAGCCGAAAGACTAGTAAAGTCCACGATGTCCGCGAACAAAACAGTTACCTCTGCAAAGCTGTCAGCGATGGTGGCTTGTCCGAGTTTTAGGCGGTTGGCGACCGCTTCTGGCAGAACGTTGAGCAGCAATCGTTCCGCGCGGTCTCTTTCCGTGTTCAACAGGGAATAGGCCTGATCCAATTCCCGTAAATGTTGATTAAGTTCGCTATTAAGTCTTCGATTATCGAGCACTGACACTACCTGACGGCCCACTACAAAAAAGGTCAGTAAGCCAGCGCCGGCGAATAGGCCCTGTGTCGCGCTGTTGGCAGAAGATGTTGAACTGGCCACCCAAATTAACATCCCGTATCCGAGAGCAATTGCGGTTAGCGGCAGGATCAGGGATGCCCTGGAGAACACCTTTGCCGATAAACTGCCCGCGCTTGACTCCTTCAAATACTCCTGCCGCACGGCCGCCAAACCGAAGAACCAATAGGCGATGATCCAGCTCACATCCATCCACCCACCACTTACATATGTCCCCTGTAAGGATGCATAGGCATACGCCAGATCGCCTGCCACATTCAGCAACAAACCCGTCAGATATAACAACAGCATCGAACGTACAGCACCCTCTGTGCTTCGAAATATCAACGCGGCGACGCCACCCAGGATTACAAGATCTCCAACGGGATAAGCCGCCGCCAGGATCTGATCGATGCGTCCGTTTTCGTATTGTGCGGCGGTGGGGCTTATGATGAAGAACCAGATCGCCATCCAGGCTGTGACCATAATAATTGCCAGGTCCAATAGAATCCTAAAACGCTCAGCAGATCTGATGGGTGCACTTGGCAAACTCAATAGTCCGAATAAAGCCAGCGGATAGAAAGCGATGTAGAAGAAGTCGGCAATCGATGGAAACGGTTGCTGACCTGAGATGACCTCGAGATAAAACCAGGCGATATCCCCGAGCGTTTGTGCGGCCACAGCCAAGCCCAATATGAACCACGCACGGCGCAAGCCTGAGTCAAAGCCTGGGTTGCGCGCGATCCGCCAGGCAACAATCGTCGCGAAAATGCTTACAGGCAGGTATGCGAGATCAGAGATCAGTGCAAAATTTCGTTCCACATCCCAGCTGGGGATCAATCGAAACGTTTCCGTCGCGCCCCAGTGAAATTGAGTCCAGGCGATGTACCAAAATATATAGAGACCAAGTACAACACAGGCAGTCCCTCTGCGATTTCGCAACCACACAGGAATCCATTTCTGGAAGTTTGCTCTCCCAATTTGACTTCTTTCTGTCATTTCACAACTCCATAACCCACATCTGTATATTTGTGGCGTAAACGTTTCTGAGCAGCTGCAAAACGTATTTTAACTGAGTGTCTAGCAAACA
>DAINRK010000401.1:0-1081 GCA_036741855.1 Anaerolineales bacterium | reverse complement strand
ACAATATAGCGGTTCCTCAAATTCGAAGGCAAGATGACCTTAAGTATCAAAAGTTAATGAGGTACTAACCTTTTTTATTTTGTGTGTATCAAATAATCTACCGAAAGTATCTCTTCAGTAGCCTGCACGTAATAGATTGTATATTCATCGCCGTCCATGAACATACCAGATGGGTTTCCATCTACATCAAATTCAAGTCCTTCAATTTGCACTGTATATTCCCCATCTCCGTGATGGAGAAAATGAACAGGTCCCTTCACTGGTCGTAGCAGCGGTTCCCGTAGCACGTTTGCGCCGCGGATGATTTGTACTGCCTTGCCAGCCCAGACTGACGGCCATAAGACTCCCATCAATAACAGGATGGAAATACGGCCAACCATCGTTGGTGCGATGGATCCAATGATTATCCCGAGGATCATGCCTGCAGCCGCGATCACAAATAATATCGCTGCTGATTCGCGCGCTGATTTTTGTTCTTTCTTTGCTTCTGCATCCAGGCGCTTTTTTTGCTCCTCAGAAAACTGGCCGCGACGGTTGGCAGTCAGGTCATTTTCATTGAAATGAAAGAATTTTCTCAGGCGCCGTTCGTCCATGATCTTCCCTGTGCTCGATGTTTAATGATCAGTATGAAGTATACCTGCTCAAACATTATTGCGTAATCTGAGCCTATTAACATAAGGACAGTTTTTGCTATGATTCCACGGGTAAAATCAAAGACACGTATGACAACAAACCTTTGCTTTCTTCCCGCTACGGAGTTGGTCCATCTCCTGCAGAAAAAAGACATTTCAGCCCGTGAGGTCCTATCTGCGCATCTGGAGCAGATCGAACGTGTCAATTCGAAGGTCAACGCGATTGTTACACTGGTGGCCGAACAGGCATTGGATGAGGCTGATCGCATGGATGAGGGGATCGTGCGCGGGGAGATCGCCGGTCCATTGCATGGCTTGCCTATCGCGCATAAAGATTTGCAGCCCACGCGCGGCATCCGCACCACATATGGTTCGCCGATCTATCGGGACTTTGTACCCGATGCAGACTCTCTCGTCGTGGAGCGCCTCAAAGGCGCGGGAGCGATCAC
>DAINRK010000400.1:0-4688 GCA_036741855.1 Anaerolineales bacterium | reverse complement strand
CGGCGATGGCAGTGGCGTATTTGGCGGCGTCGATGTATTCGTAGGTGAACGCGTGGGTGATGGAGTAAATGTCGGACGCGGCGTGCGTGTTGGAAGCGGCGTCCAGGTGGGCAGTGGCGTGCGTGTCGGGGTATTTGTCGGTGGTAGCACTTTAGTTGGTGTCAGCAGTACGTCAGGCGGGTATAGTTCAAGCATAGCTGAATACCAGTCCAGGCCACCGGTGAGTGTGAATTCGGTGAAGCGCGCACCGCGATAGAACGTGCGCCAGTTTGGTAACGCGGGCACACGCTCCCAGCCATACTGTGATGCCAGTGAAGTGACATCCACCCAATAGCCCGGTGGCACTTCACTATATGTGCCTCCCTGCTCATAAACCTTTGGGTCAAGGTTGTATCGGGCGCTCAAATCCCATGGCGGGCTGCGCAACGGTTCGCCCAGTGAGCCATCCTGCAATTGCGCACGGAGATATAACCGCCAGTACGTTTGTGCGCCGAAATCTTCGCGGACTGCAGCCATCCATCCCGCATTTGTCATCAGCGTGTTGATGGCAAATGCACGGCCCGTATACAACCAATCTTCTCGAAATCCTGGGTCAAGGACCGTTGTAATAGGGACAAACGCGTTCTCCAGGCTCGCCAGTGCATCCCAACCTACTTCCTGCTGGACGCGTTGGCGCAACGAATCAAATGCTTCGTCGGCCAGGTCATGCATCTGTGGATAGGGTGCCTGTACGCCCTGCAAATTCACCAGCGACCATCTGCCAGACGCGCCCTCTGAAATCGGTTCACCATTCGCTGCCCACAACGGTGCAGGTGTGAATTCTGCAGATTGTTGAAATTGTCCTGGTAACGAAGCAGAAAGCGCCAAATTCCCCCATAGCAATCCATGTAGAGTCTCTGGAAATGGAGTTAATGGCTGAAGCAATTTGCCATCCACTGAGTAAATGGTTAGAAAAGTGCTGTTGGGTGCAGCAAGTGTCGTGATGATCTGATCGCCAGACGTGTTCCAGGCTGGCCAATCTCCGTCACCGATCCATGTGGCAGGGACGGTTCGCGCGGCATCCCAAATATAAATACCGCTGCGTCCAATGTTTTGAGATAACGATGCCCATGCAAGTCGCTTTCCATCAGGTGACCAGACGGGGTGCGATTCAGACGCGAGCTCTGTATTACTGAGATTTTGAAAACGGCCGCTGTCAGTTCTGTCCAGATCTGCAAGAATGACTTCACCATCTGAAATAAAGGCGATGTGTCGCCCATCGGGTGCCCACGCAGGAGAATGATCTGATGCTGGTGAAGTTGTTAACCGAACAGGATCATCCAGCGGATTATTCGATGGCCCCACTACGATATTCAGGTTTTCGTTTTCATAAGATTCAAATGCTAAAAATGAACCATCTGGTGACCAGGTGGGTGCGCCTTCGTAATCAGGCGTTTCTGTTAGTTGCGTAATATCATTGCTGGATAAGTCCAAAAGGTACAAATCCCAAAATCCATTTCGGTTCGAGGCGAACGCGATCTTTTCGCCATCGGGGCTGGCTGATGGAGTGATATCATCCCAATCGCCAGATGTAAGACGTGTGAGAGGCAATTTATCTGGAATGTATGCGAAAAGATGAGCGTATCCATCTTCTTCAAATGAGAAGATGACAATTTCCTCCGCATTCTTTGCAACAACGGGAATGAACTCTTCTGTTGCTGTTGGTTCGATAGTGAGAGTTGGTTCTGGAACGTTTGTAATCCCTTGTGAACAACCGAAGGCAGCAAGTCCGATTAGAGAGAAAAGCGCTATCAGCGCGGGGAAACGGGATAATGGTTTGGGCATGGATGAGATCAACTAAGCGGAACCAGACGCGGGATTACCCGAAGGGGGAGGCGGCTTCACATCAAATGTAAAGGTTTGTGGCTCAGCCGCGGGTCCATCGGGATAAAAAAGTTTTGCCTCTATCGTGTATGGATTTTTCAACTCGCCGCGAATATGCATGGTGAATTCAAGTTTCCAGGTTAAAGGTTCGACGATGCTTGATGAAGCAATTTCCTCGCCATCAGCATCATTGAGTGTGACTTCGATGTAGGGTCGCTTTTGAAATGGCGTAATTTCGATATTGACGCGCAAACGATAACCATCGGGATAAGGTTCTGCCGAGAGTGAAGTGATATGTGTTTCCTCGGGAGTCATACGTAAGAGGTTATCTTCAGGGAAAAAGAAATCCATGTTAGTCTGCTAGTCCTAAGTCGTCTTGTCTACTCGTCAAAGAGGAACGTCGGTTCACTATAAAGCCTGATGCCTTTGTTCTTGACCCGTTCCTCGATCCACTCCTTGAGATAATCTTCCTTATATTCAATTGGTTTGCCGCTTGATAGTTCATGCAGGGGGTAGTTCAAATGCAAGGCACGGGGCGAAACTGTGAAGCGTGTAATACCCGTGGGTAAAACGATTTTCTGCGCCGCAAGCTTGAGAACAGTTTTGATCTTGAAATGCGGAAAAATTACCAGCGCCGTGAGGTCGGGATAAACGTTTTTGAACGAATCGACCAGCGTCTGACTCGTGCGGTCGAGTGATGCGCGCGTTTTGTAGGTGTTAACAATTTGGTGCAACGTATTAATATGACGATCAAGTTCACTCGGGGTCTCTGCCAGAAGATATAACTTTCCATCGGGCGATCGGATTTGCACAGGCACATACTTTGGCGCATCCAAAGATTTGAGGGTGTTAACCTTGATAACTTCCAGATCTTTAATTTTACGAATGCTGCTGATTAAAGTTTTTGTGCTCATTCCCCAAATAACGTGATTCCAGGTTTGCAAATTGACGTGCAGATCATCTGATTTTACGACCTGCGCAACGATGTGTGGAAATTCCATTTCCTGTAAAGACGTGACTCGGTTCGCGCCATCGAGCACCATGTAGCGATCCGTTCCATCTGTCAGCGGCATCACAATAGGTGGGTTACGCAAAATGCCTGTCCTGCGCAGTCGCTGCACCAGTGGTTCCGAGCGTTGACGATCGTGGTCTTCGTGCAGGATCAATGATTCGAGCGGTAATATCTTTAGCGTGGGCAGGTTAAGAATCATGATTTCCTGAGCATACCATACAAGGTTTAGCGTTTCAAACGCTCAAGAGCCATCCGAAAGTCATCGGGATATGGGACCTTAAATGTCCTGTGTTCTTCGTTCATGTGAATCGTCAATGAATAGGCATGCAGTGCAGGACGTGCGATGACGTCCGTTTCTTCCGCGCTATACAGTGTATCTCCTAGAAGCGGATGCCCCAACGCATAGGCATGGACTCGAATCTGATGCGTTCTCCCTGTCATCGGCTTTGCCTCCACCAAAGCAGACGTTGGGTGCCGTGTAATGACCTTGAATCGCGTCTCGGAAGGTTTGCCATATTTGTCGTCTACCGCGGTACGATGCCTATGCCCTACATTGACTCGCAGTGGATGTTTTGCAATTTTCTCGTTCCACTTCGGGTTTCCTTCGACGATTGCATGATATACCTTTTCTGCCTCATGGTTTTCAAACTGAGTATTCAATGCGCGGTGAGTCTCTGCGTCACGTGCGAAAACCATAACACCGCTGGTGGTCTTGTCTAAACGGTGAACAACCCACAGCTTGCCATGATCCTCTTCCAACATTTTTAAGAGATAAGGCGTGTCTTGTTCCCAGCCGTCGGGCAGGACCGGCAGTCCGGCAGGTTTGTCCACGACCAAAATAGACTCATCCTTGTAAAGAATCGTCATGTCTGGGTCTCAACTGGAGCAGGAACTGATTTTGCTTTCTTGGCCAACCTGTTGTGCCTGAATCCCATCCCAAAACACATGATCGCGCCACCGAGAAAAAATGGACTGTATTCCAACGCGGCGACTATTAAAAAGAGTCCAAAGTACAAATACAATTCGAAAGCAGACACCCGGTAGGAGAACCATTTTCTGTATGAGATCTGACCTGAAGCGCCGCCATTCTTTCGAATCTCGCGAATAAGAAAAACATTGCGCAAGTGACGCAGATGCACCGCAACTTCAAGTAGAAGAAACATTCCCAAGTAAAGCAAATATGCCCAGGGTAGCCCAAGAAAATAAACCATCAAGTACCAAATGCCCAGGATTACCAAACTATAAAGAATTAGTAACATGATGTGGAGTTTCGAAATGGGTTTAAGGGCGTCAATATCCTTTTGATATTGTGGAGTCAGTTCAAAGCTTCCCTCAAATTGAAACAGACGTATCTCTTTGAACCCTCGCGCTGAATAAATGGTTAGGTAATAATCACTGCTATAAAGGATTAACCATAGAACCACGCCTATCCACGGACTTCTTGCCAGCCAAATCTCCATGCCATGCTCCTGAATTTATATGGCACAATTTTACTTGTCCTTGGGAGAAGGCACATCCCTCAGGTATTTTCTTGACACCCCTTCCACAGCAGGGTTATGATGCCTGTATGAATGAACAATCGGCCAACAATCCCTTCCTTGTGGATTCACTTTTGCATCCACTGGCTGGACCCATCCGCAAATTATTGACCCGTCCAGGCAGGCAGGAACTCAACCAGATTCTCATCGATGATGAAGAGAACATTCTTCAGGCTCTGGAAGCGGGTATAGAAATCGAATCGTTGTATTTTGCAGGGGATGAAGTAATTTCTGAGGACCTGCGAAAAAACCTCACGGCGGGAGCGACCATACAT
>DAINRK010000399.1:0-4710 GCA_036741855.1 Anaerolineales bacterium | reverse complement strand
CCTGTATCTCAAATTCTGCATCCCGAATAATGCGGAAGGGATAGGCAGCGACCACCTCTAAACCAGGGAATAGAGATGGAAGATTTGCAGTTATGATTTGTTCAAGCCACACGAAATAATGGTGAAATGGAATCGTCCCATCCTTACGCGCGCTCCCAGATGAACGTTTGACCGGTATCAACCGTGGCAAAGTATTCGGCACTTTCAGGCGCGCAAATTTTTCATTCCCTTTCTTATCGCGAATGACTATCGCCAGGTTCAGACTCAAATTAGATATGTGAGGAAAGGGGTGGCCGGGATCAAGCGCCAGCGGAGTCAACACCGGGTAAACAACTTCAGTGAAATAATCATCCACCTTTTTTATCTGTGCTTCACTCAGTTTTCGATAATCCAGCAAATGAATGCCCGTTTTATCCAGCCGCGGGAGAAGCTTCTTATTTAGACAACGCAGTGCATCCCCATACATTTCGTGAGCAACTTTACGTGTTGCAGCCAACACTTCGGGTGGAGTCCGCCCATCCGGCGAAACATCCATAATGTGTGCCTCCACCTGCCTGCGGATGCCAGAGACACGCACCATGAAGAACTCATCCATGTTCGAGCCAAAAATGGCGAGGAATTTTAGCCGCTCCAATAACGGATTACGATCATCCTGCGCTTCTTCGAGGACGCGTCGTTGAAATTCAAGGATGCTTAATTCGCGATTGATATAGAGAGAAGGGGAAGAGAGATCAACGGTTTCGGCCACCATAATTTTCTATTTATCAGCAATCTCCACTAATATCCCTGGCGTCAACAGCCATTCCAGTGTGGCACGATGTTCCTGATGCAGATCATCCACTGAAAGATAACAAACTCCACCTTTTTTAAGGGTGACATCCAGCCTCTTCCCTTCTGACGTAAGATGACCAATGAGTGTGCTCAGGTGAGGTTCATGCCCAACCAGCGCAAGACTTTGCACTGAGTCTCTTTCATTTAATTCAGCGATCAAAAGGTCAGGTTCTGCCATTGGGATAAGATTGTCCGTAAAAGCGATCTTTCTCTTCATCTTGAATACATTGGCAAGGATTTCAGCAGTCTCCTGGGCGCGGATATAGGGGCTGGAGAGGATCAAGTCGAATTCTACACCTAATGCGCGCAAACCTTTGGCGATCTGGCGCATCTTCTTGCGTCCCTTGTCTGTGAGCGGGCGCTGGCTGTCATCCTCATAACCGGGTGTTCCTTCGTCCACCGCGATGGCATGACGGATAATATAAAGATTCATGTTACTTCTCCCAGGGGAAAGATTGGTCTGGAGATGGACGCCAGAAATCATCGATCTGGTTCATCTCTTCGATGAAGGCAGAGGTCGCTTCAGCGTGACGGCTCTCATAATAACGGCGAACGGGTTCAAAATCGAGCGAAGAGCCGCGTGTGGGAAAATCCGCAAGGGTTTGCATAATGACCTCAACATCCTGAATTTCGCCCATCAAAGATTGATAATCGTTCATCCGTTTCAGGTTCTCAGACGGAAAATCGTTTAAGAGAGGATGAATGATTTCGACCATATAACGAAATGACTTAAAGGCAATGCGCACACGATGAATAGTGGCTGGCTGAGCGGTATCGATCCAACTGTGGCGCTGTTTCGTTAGCAAAAAAGCATCATCAACTGCCTGAAAGACCTGTAAAACGGAATTACCGTCTGTTTCCCCTTCCAACGATTCGCGCGTCCGGCGTATTCGCTTGGACACATCAAAGAGATCGATCACCTTCAATTTTTTGCGCAATTTTTTCAACAGATCATCTTCCACGACCTGAAGGTGATATTGAAATTTTTGAAGCTGGGGAAGTTCATTTAACGTCTCAGATATCTCGGCAAGGATCACCTGTGTATCACGCAGATCGTCAAATTCATCCAGTTGGTCCTTGAACGCACGCGTCAATTTCTGCAAACGGGGGCGTGGAGATATAGAATTCAAAAGCTGAATGAAGGCCAGCATGCGTCGCGTCGTAACTCTTAAGTCATGTACCGCTTCATTGGAAAATTCAGCCCGGCAACGCTTGAGTTCGGCACGGTAATTTTTCCAGCGTTTGTCCAGCGCTTCAAGCAGGAGCTGATTTACAGTCAGGGTTGAATCGTTATCGGCATTCATAGTTTTCATCAATCGATTTCAAGGTTTACACCAAATACTTCCCGAAAAAGTGATTTGCGCTTGTCTATCGCCCAGTGTACCAGCATAAGATCATTCTCACTGGAGATCTTCATATGCCAACCTGATTTTGTTTCCTCCAGGTCAACATCTGTTACTTTGCCTGTATGGTTGATATCCATTGCATCTGCAAGACGCAATAGTGCAAATAGTTTAATAACGACCAGGCGATCTGGTTGTGGCAGAGACTTAAAGTTTTCATCATCCACTGAGGGAGAATGCTTGCGATGATACCGAACAAGATTGGCTACGATATTCTGTTCACGTAGAGTAAGCCCGATGAGATGATTTACGCTCAGCAGGTAATAGCCATGCTTGTCATGGTCAACTGTGTTGATAAAATGACCGATGTCATGTAGTAAGGCCGCGATCTCGAGCAGAAGCTGATTGTTTCCATTCAGGTTGTGAAGCGGCTTGGATTGCTCAAAAAGGCGCGCAGCAAGTCTGGCTGTAAGACAGGCATGTCTCTCGTCGAATTGATATTTACGTCCCAGGTGTAATGCAGATTCCCATGCCTGGTCTCTTCGCTGGAGACGCGGGCGCTTCGAAAGTTCCTCAGCGATATCCAGAAGAATTCCATCTTTCAAACCCACATTTGGGATCGCGATCTGTTTCACGCCCGCCTCACTAGCGATCAAATGCAGGACAATCGAAGCAGGCAGGATCACATCCGCCCGGTCCGGGCGAAGCTTCAATTTATTGATACGCTCTTCATAACTCATATCGTTCAGGCGTTCGATCAGTTCTTTGAGTTCTTCCAATGTGACAAAGTGATCGCTTTCTACTTTGAACAGCTTTTGACGTAAACGCCCGATCTCTTCCACGTTTCCGCCCGTTCCCGCACAGATCTGAATTTTTTCACCCCCGATATCCCGCTCGATGCGATAACGCGCGGCTTCTGCGAATTCGCGCACCAGTTTTCCAAATGTATGTTTGGAATTATCTTTCGAATTCAACTTTTCCAACAGGCGTACTGTCCCCAGGTTATAGCTGTCCGTCGAGATAATATTTCGCCCTGTCGAAATCGTGACCTCAATGCTTCCACCCCCTATATCGATCAACAAAGTACGCTTATGGTCAAGGTCAATCGCGTGAGCGACGGCTGCATGGATCAGCCGCGCCTCTTCATCGCCGCTGATGATCTCGATCTCGATTCCGCTTGTCCGAAGAATCCGGTCGATCAGCAGATCGCTGTTTGCCGCCTCGCGCGCTGCGCTTGTGGCAACCGCCCGCATGCGATGAACACCGAAGCGTTCTGCGACATGCTTGAAATGCAGAAAAGCTTCCTCGGTCTGCTGGATGGTTTTTTCCTCCAAATAACCATTGCTAAACACATCCTGCCCAAGCCGCACCGGCAGGCGAATATTCTCGACTGTCTTCACATGCCAGGATTCATCCACCTCCCCAACCACCATGCGCATGGCGTTTGATCCAACATCAATGGCAGCTATCTTCAACATGATTTCTAAGAGGGTAATTGACCAAATTTTCCTGGCACAGATACTATTTCGGGGCGCTCTCCTGTGACTATATAGACCACCCGTTCACATACATTCGTCGTTCGGTCGCCCAACCGTTCCAGGTTATGAGCGATCCATAGTACATAGTTTGCACGCTCGATGTTCCTGGGATCTCCCAAAACGTTGTTTACCGCTTCATAATATAGCCTAGTGTAACACTCATCGATCACATCATCTTCCGCAATGATCGCTATCGCCGTCTTTATATCCTCATCTGCAAATGTCGTCATTGCTCGATGAAGCATATCCACAGCTTTCTCTGCCATGGAATAAATATTCTTCAGAATGGCCGGCAGGCTTAACCCTTCCGAACGTATGTTGATGTTCGCGATCTCTTTTGCATAGTCGCCCATGCGCTCAAGTTCTGAACAAATATCCAGGCTGGCCGCAAGCATGCGCAAGTCGCGTGCTGCTGGCTGTTGTGTAGCCATGACCACAATAATGGAAATTTCGACTTCGAACCGCTTTTGATTGATCTTGAGATCGTTCAGGAAAACCTGACGGGAGCGATCCAGATCATTATCTTTGAGCGCTATGGCAGACTCCATAACAGCTTCTTCCACCATGCTGCTTAGTAGAAGAACCTCATTTTTTATTTCCTGTGTTTCCTGGTTGAATGTTTTGCGGGCCATAGGTGATTTCTTCGGTTCTATTAATTTAACACGGGATAGTTAACACCACTGGAAAATCGTGTTAACGATTGGTAAAACGGTCTCCATGAAATCAAAGCAACGATTTTGCAAGGCTCCGCTTTTCATAATTGTTTTGTGTTGGCAAACCCGCTGTAAAGCACAGAGTAAAGACTTCATGCTATCCTATGGGCATGGAAATTTTCTTGGTCTTGACCATAACTGCGATGCTAATCGTCTTTATCATTGATACCGAACGGAAGCGACTTGCCTTCCAGTGTCAGCAGGCTGGGGCAACAAAGCGATCCTGAATACACCAAGAAGACTTTCATTCTTCTCCTCCTCACAAGAGCCTGGTCTCCTCCCAGG
>DAINRK010000398.1:0-4712 GCA_036741855.1 Anaerolineales bacterium | reverse complement strand
ATTGGGATCGAGTTCGGATCAAAGTAGAAGCGCGCCCGGTAACGCGGCTCGGCGACAGGAGTGTCATCGGTGACATAGATCACGACGTTATCATCCAAGACTGCCTGCAAGCCGTTGCTCCCTACTAATGCCGCTGAAGCGCTCACACTGAGGTCTCCACTATCCGCTTTACTTGACGTCCAACTTAAGAGATTGCCCGATTCGAAGCCATCGGCGAAGATCAGATCGGTGATTGTGGTGGGACTGGATATTGGCGTCTGTGTAGCGGTTCGCGAAGGCGTAGCAGTTGGAGTGGAAGTCAGAGTCGCGGTTGGTGTCCTGGTACTGGTTGGCGAAGATGTAGGCGTGGATGTATTCGTTGATGTCGGTGAATTTGTAGATGTGGGTGTAAATGTGTTTGTTGATGCTGGTGTGGGAGTGTCCGTTGATGGCGGTGTTGGACCGAGGCTTCGCGAACCATAGGTTAGATCAAATGGCGATCCATTGCAAATTGTGGATACCCACTCTACCTTGCTGCCTCCCGCGCCGCGCTTGAGGTTGGCATAATTGCCTGCCCCAATTGATTCCTTTGCTTCCCAGGTAGTCCCATCATAATGACGCATATACAGTTGTCCGTTCACCTCGAAGACCATCCAGGCCTGCCCGTCACTGGCCTGTGTGATCGTGGGCCACTTATATACGTTATTTGGATCTCCTGTTTCCAGTTGCAGGTAATTGCTCCAGCCAGCTCCATCATACCGGCGGAAGTAGAGGTTGCTGCCCACTTCATAACCCATATACAGACGATCACCGATCCCCGATAGAGAGACGCCATATTCACCCGAGGTAAAAGCCAGGAACCATGAGATCTGGGTCTGATCAATCCATGAAACGCCGCCATTCGTCGAGCGCGCTGTGTATAGATAATAATAAGTGAATAACCCAGGCGAAACTGTCCGCGTGGCGATGTAGATGTTGTCACCATTGGCATGGATGGATGCATAGCGCGTGCTGGAGGACGAATTGGAGGGGTTGAACTGGCTCAGATTCCCCCAGCTTGCACCTTGGGTGTTGGAGGCGCGGTAGTAAAGGTATGGAGCGTCATCCAAACTGGCGGCGATCACATGCAGCCTGCCATTGGTGGGATCGAGGTAAATATCCGGGCGCACAGCGTTGTAGTTCCCACTAATTACAGACACGGCTGTAGACCAGGCCCCTCCCGTCAGGGGTTTCCGCGTAAAAAGAATGCGATAGGGCGAACCAGCATTAGGACGGCTGGGGATAGCCACATAGAGATATGTATCATCGGCCGCCAAAGCAGGATGGTAAGTCTCATACGGGCTGCTGAACACATCCGGCTGTACTATCCAGGTATTGCCGTTATCAGTGGAAGTTGCATAGCGGATGCGATAGAGTGAACCTTCATCAGAGTGCCAGATCAAATGCAATTTTCCTGTGCTGTCGCGCACCAATTTTCGGGCATGAGCATACCCGGTCGCTGTATTGCTCGCAGAGGACAGGCTATCTGGAGGCGTAGTTTGAGAAGTGTCCCCGGTGACGGCCCGGTAGGCGTCAATTCGTCCGTAACCAAAGGCGGCATCGAGGCCCGGTGAACCAAGATCTACGGCGCTGTTTTGAATGAGCGACCGTACCTGGGCGTTGGAAAGATTCGGATCCTTCCCAAGGATCAAGCCGGCCAGCCCGGTGACATGCGGTGTGGAAAGGGATGTGCCGCTGTAATAGTTATAGCCGGTCGTGGCATCATTGATGTCAATGACATAGATGGCTTCGCCAGGGGCCGCAACGGATATATACCCAGCTTTGTAATTGGAGAAACAGGAGTGCTTATCCGCTGAGTTCGTGGAGGCCACTGAGATGGCATTGGCATAGCCGGCAGGATACAGGGTGCTGCTGTTGCCATCATTCCCCGCGGCTGCAACAACCACCGCCCCCTGATTCCAGGCGAAGTTGACTGCATCTTCCAGCGTTTGAGATCCTATCGAGCCTGCCAGACTGAGATTAATTACACGCGCGCCGTTTTGAGCGGCATAGACGATGCCGCTGGCAACAACGTCCAAACTACCACTGCCTTGTGAGTCCAATACCTTGACTGCCATCGCATTACACCATGGGCAGATGCCAACTATACCGGCGCCATCCTGCGCGGCAACCATCACACTGGTAACAGCAGTACCATGCATGTGATCGTCCGTAGGGTCCTTGTCATTATTGACGAAGTCCCAGCCCCATGTATCATCTACATAACCGTTGTTGTCATTATCGATCCCATCGTCGGGTGTTTCGTCAGGGTTTGTCCATATTCTTGAACTGAGGTCGCTCTCCTCCTTATGGATGCCAGTATCTACAGTCGCTAGCAGCACCTCGTTTTTCTGAGTTGCCTTCAAAGTATTCCAGGCTTCTTGCGTACGGATCCTGGTCAATCCCCATTGGTCGGTGATTTCCACCTGTGAAGTTTCAGCAATATGCAGGATATAGTTCGGCTCGGCAAATTCCACGCCAGGCAGGTGGCTGAAACGATCCATCGCCTGCTCGACCGTTAAGCCAGGTGGAAGTTTTACCAATTGGACGCCGATGCCTTGTATCTCCCGTTTGTGCGTGACACCCATTTCATTCATCTTTTCCGCCGCCTGGGCAGAATTCATCCCCGGAGAGAAGCGGACCAACAATTCCCCCGGGACATGTTCCGCCAGTTCAGACTTGGATGAGTCGGAATCGCCACTATCCTGGGCTGACACTGATGAAGTTGCCAGGGAAAATACCAGCGCGAGGCTTATGGTTGACAAAAGAATCTTTTTCATTCGTTCCTCCAAAATCAGGATCCATCGCGATCTGAAACCAATCCATTGACCAGTAAAATCATAAAAATCTTCGATCGCTTACTCTGTTTCCAGAAAATTCCTATCCCTGCCTGATGACAATTGAAAAGTCGCTTGCAAGTTCAGCCGCCTGACGAAGTCAGGGTCTTATGCTGGTTGATTCATAAAAAAACCCTCGAGCGCGATTTGTATCTGCTGAAAGAATGTCAGAACACTGGAGAACTTTCTTCCGTTCTTTCTCGTTGTCTTTATCATGACGCTGTCTTTTTTCCATTGTTACACTTTTACCGCTTCCATATCCTCCCGAGTCGGCGTTATGTGGCGTTTGTCTCTGTTGAAAAAAAACAGGGCAAACCGTAAGGCTTGTCCTGCAAAGGTTTCATGCGATCTAATTTTGTAAGCTTTATCACTTCCGCGGTGGACGCGGGTCTGTCTGCAGCCTCGGGGTTGCCTCGATGTGGACCTCCGAAGCATACGGTCGATGTGGTGAGATTTTTTCTTCGATCCAGGCGATGACCCGCGCAATTGCCACTACGGGGACCATCAGGATTCGAATGAACACCAGCAATGCCCGCGGCCACTCCGGTGGGACTTGAACAACCGGAAGCGATCCTGTCTCTCCATGGTCGCTTAGGATGTGAGCGGCTGCCTCCACTGCGGCGGAAACAGCACCCTCCATGCACGCCAGGTCGATTGCGTTTTTTACATAATCCCCTGCCAAGTAAAGGTTTTGTATCTTCGTTTTTGAGTGCGGTCTGTTTGACCAGGCCCCGATGGTATTGATGAACAGCGGGTCGTCGGTATTCGGATTCAATTCCCAGCTTTCAATGTCTGCTGGCGTAAGGGGAAGGTACTCGCTGATCTCCTTTAAGAGTAAGTCTTTCGCGCCTTCCGCGCTGACCGTATTCAACGGACTGTAATTACTTGATATGAAAGAGAGCTGGCTCCCGCCATGTTTGCCATCCAGTCCCTTCCAGTGCGGTGCGATATCGATAAACGAAAGCGCGTAGTGGCTTCCGTGAAAAAACACATGTTCCTTAGGAAGATCTGGAATCTCTCGCCTCAAGCGAAGGTGCAAGGCAGCCATAGGTTGCGCTTCGAGTAGATGCATGTTGCCGAGTTCGGGATCTGCTCCGTACAGGTCGTCGTGAAGCCAGATCCGTGTGACTTCAAAGGGAGTGCACAGCGCATATACATCGGCAGACAGCTCGGTTCCATCGCGCAGCGCGATCGCCGAGACGACGCCTTCGCGCATCATCACATCACTTACTTCGCAGTTATACCGGATCTCGACTCCCAGCGCTTCCAACTCACGTACCTGTGGATCGATGAAAACCGTTTGTAGATCTCCCGGTAGGATCGAGAGAAACGGACTGGCCTGTCGCACCCAGTAGCCAGCAATTCGTTTGGCAGTCATCGCGCTGAGGTCATATACCGGAATGGCAGACGCTTTGAGAACATTCTCCTGGCCCATCTCTGCGACCGACTCACTCGTATACCACTTCCCGCGTATCAGGCCGATCTGGCTTACGCGGTCCAGGAATCTTTTGTCGGAGAGCGGCCGGCTGAGCATATCCAGCACGGAGTAGATATAGAGAAGGTTGTGGTACCACGGAAGGAGACCATGAAAAATGTAGTGCCACATCGCGGAAAAGCCTGAAGGCCCAAGCACAGTGACTCTGCGCGGATACTCACCAGGCAGCAGGAAGTGATAACGATCGAAATCGATCAGCTTCACGCCGATACGCTCAAGAATAGCGCGGACATTGGGATACCACTGGGGGAAAACGTGATAACCGTGCTCCACTCGGCGTCCGTTCCTGATATCGGAGCCGGCCTTCCCTCCCAGACGTTTGGTACGCTCAAGCAGAGTCACACGCCAGCCACGGAGTGCCA
>DAINRK010000397.1:0-4747 GCA_036741855.1 Anaerolineales bacterium | reverse complement strand
GGTTGCCGAAGCGTCACAGGGTCGGTCCCTCAGCTTCTCTGGATGAGTACAGAACGATTAATTGTGACAAGAGTGTATCATAGTGAAGTGGACATGTCAATTTCGCTATAAGTGTCCAGATATTGGCCCTTCATGTTGCTCCTTGCAGTTTATTTTGACTTAAGGCTTTTTGAAAGCGATACCAAATTATTAATCCAATAATTAGCCCGACCAGGGCCCAGCGAATCGCTGACACAAGATGTAGCATCGCGATGTATTTGTGGATCCACTTCCAAACTTTACCATTATCTAATAGCACGTAATAGGTCAGGATTTCGCCTCCAGACGGAATGAATTCAAGCTCGACAACACATTCCTTTGGTTTCGCTCCATTCAGCGGTGGATATCGCGGATGTATCGGTTTTGCAAGATAACGGTAGTCCGTGTCTTTGGTGTAATACTCATAAGCGGATTCGCATCCCGATTCAACGATTCGCTTCGTAAGTGAGTCGAACTCAAACCCAGGCTGTGCCTCAACCCATGTGTCACAAATCGTATCCGTACTGGCGATGCAGAGATCAGATTGATACAGGTAAAGTTTTCCATTATCTGCTTGGGCTATCACATCACGGGAATTCGCGTAAATCAAATGCCGAAAGTTTTGTGGACCATCCAGTAGACGCCATCTGACGAATACGCCTGTTGCGTCCACTCTTAACCAGAGTTGAAAGGCCATAAATCCCAACCAAACTCCAACAATAATTAAGATGAAAAAGGTTAAGAGCTTGACAAGGAAAAGTCCAAACTTTTGAAACATCTTGTCTTGCTTCTTATCTTCTGGCTATTATTTTCTACTCCACACCCACATAATAAAATCCTGATCAAAGGTGGGCGCGCCAAATTCGTGGAGTCTTTGTAACACAGTGGAGCGATGGTCCGTGCCATGGTTGATAATGTGAAGTAAAACCTGCCAGCGTGGATTTTGAATATCAACGGGATCTTCGCCTAGCTCCGCTTCGGTCAGTGTTGCAGCAAAATCTGCAAGATCTTTTGCGGTGGCATCCCAAAACGCACGGACACTGGCGCGATCTTGGTAATCTTCGTATTTCTTCTTTGGGGCATCCTGTTCTTCGGGGATATTCTTCAATCCTGCCAGCCAGTTTGAATCCGTATTGGCGAGATGTACCATCAAGTTGCGAATGGAGCCACGCGAGTAGGCATCATCTGAGATAAATTGCTCTTCAGTGATCTGGTCAATTGAGTCCCAGACGCGGCGGGTCATGGCAATGTGATACTCGGTAAATGTCCGAATTAATTCTACAGACATCGTCCTCTTCCTTTATTTTTGTTGAACATCGGGCGGCAGGGTCGCGCGTCCAGCCTCTGTCATTCTGCCTTCAGCAATCATCCTTCTGGCGCGTTCCTTGTTTGTCTCAGTCCAGTTCGATTTCAGTCGGCGTGGTGAAAAACGTAAGGCATAACGTTCCGCGTCCATGGATTTTTCTAGCCCATCAATCCAGCCGAAGCAGAGCGCTTCTTCGACCGCATCCACATAATTGATTGACGGTTTCTTTGTCGCTTTCTTGTATTGAATCAGCCAGATTTCTTTCTTGGACTTGTGATTCTTTAGAAGCCACTTGCGAAATTCATCGCCAGTTGTCACGTAAATTGTTTCGCCGATTTCCATAACGAATTGTTTGAATGTTATATCAGAAGGGCGAGATATCTGTCAATTTGACAATCATATTTGCCGGTGTTAGACTCTCAATTAAGGAAAAACTTAATCGAAATGAGAAGAGTTGACTCGATTGATTCATTTGACAAGATCAAATTGCTCGCCGATTCTCGCCGCATGGACATTTTGAGACTCCTCATGGCCTCCCCTGCCACGCTCACGCACCTGGCGCGGACGATGAAACAGTCACCCGCATGGATTCGTCATCACATCCTTGCGCTTGAATCCGTTAATCTTGTCGAAGTGAGCGAGGTTCGTAGAACGGGAAAAGTGACTGAGAAGTTCTACCGTGCCAAAGCGGATGCGTTTTTGTTGCGGGAAATGATTCTTCCGAAGACCAATAAGCCAGCTGTAATCTTTTCGGGCAGTCACGATCTTGCGCTTGAAGGAATGACTGAACATTTGGAAAAGCATGTCACTTTGCTAAGTATGCATGTTGGCTCACTCGATGGACTTGTGTATCTGCGCCAGGGACTTTGTCAGATTTCAGGCTCGCATCTTTTAGATGAAAACGGTGAGTACAACACATCATTCGTCCGTCATCTCTTTCCAGACCGACACATGGAAGTTATCACGCTCGCCTATCGTACTCAGGGACTCATCCTCGCTGCAGGAAATCCCAAAGCGATAAAAAAGACTGCCGATATTGCCAAGCCGAATGTCCGATTTGTGAATCGCAACGCAGGTTCCGGGACTCGTCTCTGGTTTGACGTTGAATTACGAAGACTCAAAATACCAACTGAAAAAATAAATGGCTATGACCGAGTCGTGAGTACGCACAGTGATGCCTCGTCTGCAGTGCATTCGGGCCGGGCGGACGCGGGCCTCGGTCTCCAAGCCGCGGCATACCAACACAACCTCGATTTCATCCCGCTATTTGAAGAACGTTATGATCTTATTCTGCCTCGTGAGAATGAAAAGACTCTTATGCCTTTGCTCGATTACATCCAGACGGTGGATTTTCGCATTGCGGTCAACTTATTAACTGGATATAACACTGCTCACAGCGGTGAGCAAATTCCGATTTAGGAGAGAAGAATGAAATCCCGTTACTCCTTTTGGTTCAGTGCGTTCGTGGTGTTTGCATTGCTACTTGCTGCCTGTGCACCAGCTACGCCCGCCACCCCATCAAATCCAAATTTGATTCTGGCAACGACCACCTCCACACAAGACTCGGGATTGCTCGATGCATTGATTCCACTCTTCCAAACAGAATCAGGCTACACAGTCCAGACGGTTGCGGTGGGTTCAGGTCAAGCTATGCAGATGGGTGAAGAAGGCAATGCCGATGTCCTGCTCGTCCACGCGCCCGCATCCGAAGTCACATTCATGGAAAATGGATTCGGGAAGGACCGCGCCCTCGTCATGCACAATGACTTCATCATCGTAGGAGCCGCAGCAGACCCTGCGGGCATAAAAGGCAAGTCTGTCATAAATGCGTTGAAATTGATCAGCGCGGGCGGTAGCACATTTATTTCGCGCGGCGATGACTCTGGCACACATAAAGCCGAACTGGCGTTGTGGAAGAAAGCTGAATACGACCCCAAAGCTGCCGCGCCTGCATGGTACCTCGAATCAGGGCAGGGTATGGGCGCAACATTGATTATTGCTTCTGAGAAAGGCGCATATACGCTAACCGACCGCGCGACGTATCTTGCTAATAAAGCCAATCTGCAGTTGGAAATTTTAGTTGAGGGTGATAAATCACTTTTGAACGTGTATCACGTAATTACTGTAAATCTCGATAAGTGGCCAAAGGTCAATTATGATGGCGCGACAGCTTTCCTAAATTTCATGATATCGCGATCTACACAGGAGGTGATTGGTCAGTTTGGTGTGGATAAATATGGTCAGCCCTTGTTCTATCCCGATGCTGAAAAGACGGACGCGGACTTGGGCTTATGATGTACCGAGGAAGGGCGGCTCGCGAGCGAAGTTGCACCGTTCTATCTTTTGGAGTCGAAAATATGAAAAAAATAGTGTTAGTTTTGCTGATCGTTTCGTTCCTTCTAACTTCATGTAATATGACGCAACCAGAAAACACAAATTTATTGCTTGTTTCAACAACATCCACACAAGACTCTGGCTTGTTGGATGTGCTCTTGCCAGTATTTAGCGAAAAAACTGGGTATAACGTTCAACTTATATCTGTCGGTTCAGGTCAGGCGCTCAAGATTGCCAAACAGGGCAACGCGGATGTTATCCTTCTACATTCACCCGGTGCAGAAAAAGAATTCATGGAAAGTGGTTTTGGCATTGATCGCCGCCTCGTAATGCACAACGATTTTGTACTCGTTGGTCCTCCATCTGACCCTGCTGGGATTCGCGGCAAGAGTCCACTTGATGCTTTAAAAGGGGTTTTCGATTCCGACGCGGTCTTTGTCTCACGCGGCGATGATTCAGGGACACACATCAAAGAATTGGCTCTGTGGAAAAAAGCAAATCTCGACCCTGTAGGCCATGATTGGTATTTGGAATCTGGCCAAGGGCAAGGTCCAACTCTCTCAATTGCTTCTGAAAAAAGTGGTTATGCCCTCACGGACCGCGGCACGTTTTTGGCATATCGGTCAAATGTTAACTTGGAAATTCTGGTCGAGGACGATCCATTCTTATTAAATATTTATCATGTCATCACCGTTAACCCTGAAAAATGGTCGAATGTAAATTTCAAAGGCGCGAAGGCATTTGCCGATTTTGTCACGTCGCCCAAAGGTCAGAAAATCATTGCCGAATTTGGTGTGGATAAATATGGCGAGCCCTTGTTCTATCCCGATGCTGACAAGCAAGACTCAGATTTTGGATTGTAAAAGCGATAACTATTGAAAATCGTAAACAGGTACACAGCAGACAAGTATGTTTACTTGTGTATCTGTTTACTTTATACTGATGCCATGTTGTTTGATTCCGAAGTATTTCAAATCACACTACTTTCACTTCAGGTTTCGACACTTGCGACCTTGATCAGTCTATTCATTGGCCTACCTTTTGGAACCTGGCTCGCGCTGGGGAATTTCCGTGGACGTTCTGTCATTC
>DAINRK010000396.1:0-4752 GCA_036741855.1 Anaerolineales bacterium | reverse complement strand
CCCATTTCCTTTGCAGCATTCATGGCTACATTCATTAGGATACTTGCGACGCCTAATCCACGTGCCTCAGGTTTGGTGGCAACTCCGTAGATCCCCGCCGAGCCTGAACCATTGTACAAACCGATCTTTGAAATCGGTATGCCATCCTTCCAGGCCAGCCACATACGCGTGTTCGAACCGCGCTCTCCGATTTCAAATTTTTCGATCATCTTTCTCAGTTGAGAGCGATATTCCTCAGGAACACCCCAGCGCCACGCCGCAAGCCCGTACAATTCGATCAGGTCGCGTTCTTCAATAGCCTCGCGGATCTCCACACCTGTGGGCAATAGAGGCGCTTCGGGAAGATTCTCCAAACGCCGAGCCATGCACGGGGCAATTTCAATTTCCTGCAAGCCATGCTGCACCAATCGCTCGGGGAGATCAGTAGGCAGCGAGGATGGATGCACGATCCAAAGTTGTGTAACGTTTCGATCAGTATAGCTTTTGATCAGTGAATCGAGGCGCTGATCCACATTGTGTTCCACCTGAAATCTCAAGACGGTGTTGTAAGGCATGGTGGGAATTGGTGTCTCGAACCACAGCATGTCGCTCTCATCATGGAGCGTGCAGCCTGGTCCGCGCCCAAAATTTGACCACGTTTCCCACAAGTTCAACTCGACCTGATGGATTACTTCCTCTTTTGAATACCCTGGAATTCCATCAACTTCGCCCATTGTTTCTCCTTGATCTTGAAGAATATTCCGATGGATTTTACGCTCGATTTTCCAGCGAATCAGAACTCCTGGCAGTTGGACTTGTCTCAGGAGTATGTTGTCCGATTCGAAAATGCAGGGGCCAGCGGATGAGCCTCGATTCGTTTTCGTCTCCCCATGTAGAAACAAATTTGCCCCAGATCATATCAAGTGGATGATTTCCGTTTTGCGCTCTATATCTTTGCGTAGCAGACCAGCTATTAAGAAAGCCAGCGAGTTGGATCAAGTTCCAATTAATTTCCATTACAAAGGCTGGATGGATAATCTCCTCAAATGGGAATGGGATAGTTTGATATTCTTCGGCAAGATAATGAATGCGTTCCGGCCAGTAGCCATCTAGGATTTCACGGTAATATTGTTCGATCAATTGATCAATTTCCGGAGAAATTTCTGTCAGGTTATATGTCCATGCAGCGAGAATCCCACCAGGTTTGAGAACGCGTTTGACTTCGCGATAAAACTCGTCAAAGTTGAACCAGTGAATTGCAACTGCGACAGTCACCAGGTCAGTGCTGGAGTCGTTGAGGGACACATGTTCAGCAGGCTCCACGTGATAATCCACTTTATCATGTGCATAAGCGCGCGAAATTTGTTCTGCACTGGCATCAGTTGCATGCACTTTGTCGAAATGTTTGGCCAGACCGACCGCGGCCTGACCGTTGCCGGTTCCACAATCCCAGGCCAAAGAATGGCCTGGCGAAATGGATGCGAGATACGAGTAAATTTCATCGGGGTATTGAGGACGATATTGCGCGTATATCCCAGATTGTTTGGAAAAGTGGTCTTCAAAGCTAGAAGTACTGCTCTTATCTGACATGAGCACTCCTTTTGGAAGGTTTCATTTCGTTTTCAACGGACGATTGGACTCTACTGCCTGATGCAATGCCCTAAATTGCTCGGCTAAATCTGCCAGTTGGTAATGGGCGTTCAATCCGCTGGGATTGGGCAGAACCCAGACTATGGAGTTTGCCAATCGTTCAGACTGTTGCCCCAGTGTTACTACTTTTTGTTCAAACGCCGTCCGATATGCACCGATGCCAAGCATTGCCACGACTTGAGGTTGGAAACGCTTAACCTTTGCCTTCAGATGTCGCTGACCCTCTACTAACTCATCAGAAGAAAGTTCATCTGCTGTAGCAGTCGCCCGCGGGACAAGATTTGTAATCCCATAACCAAGTGTCAAGAGTTCTCGTTCTTCACTGGGATGAAGTAAGCGGGGCGTGAATCCTGCCTGATATAACGTGGGCCAAAACCGATTGCCAGGACGAGCAAAATGATGGCCCGTAGCAGCCGAGTACAGCCCGGGGTTGATGCCACAGAACAGCACACGTAGACCTGGAGCAATTACATCGCGAACAGTCTTGTTTTTCGCGGCGTGCAGGTCAACGCGAGTGGGTTTAACGGAATGAATCATGATGTTTGCAGGGCATCGAAAAATTTTTGATACGTTACCCCATCGAGTTTGTCTTCATAATAGCGCGGCATAATATATCCGAATTGGTAACCAATGGCTTCGTAGAATTTCCTTCCTCCAGTGTTTGTCGTGGGAGTATCAACGTAGACTCCGCGCGCGTTTTTCGTTTTCGCGAAGTCTTCTGCACGGGCGACCAAGGCGGAAGCGATTCCCACGCGCTGAGCGTCCGGGTCAACGGCCAGTCCATGGATTTGGCAGAGCTGATTCCAGGCATAAAATTGTACATAGAGAAACCCGACTGCGTCATTATCTTTGATAGCCAAATAAACCCTATAATTTTCCTTATCTTGCGAAAGGTACTGCATATTTTGTTCTGCCGAGGAGATATATTGCTCTGCCCAGCCGATCCTTGTGAGGATTCTGCGAATCGATGATTGATATTCTGATGTGTAATCGATAACGGTTGCAGCAGATTCCATAGTTACTTAATCAAATCCTTGCATTCTTGAAGTTCCAGTACATTTATTTTCACCCCTCTAGATTCCATAAACGCCCGCGACGACTCGCAACCCTCCCAACTTGCACCGACCATGAGTTCTGGAATTCCAAGCATGACAATCGGACCTGCACACATAATGCACGGGAACGCGCTTGCGTACATGATCATACCCACATACGATTCCTGTAAGCCTGCCGCGCGGATGGCTTCGATCTCAGCGTGGCTGGTTGGGTCATTATGTGTGTTCATGTGGTTTCTACCGATACCCAAAATCTTTATGCCGCGCACCAAAACAGAGCCATATGGATAATTCCCTTCAGCTTGCGCAGCTTTTGCCTCATTTATGGCGATTTGCATAAATTCATCCATAAGATATTCCTTTATTAAGCGTCACTATTTCCTGTTAACGCTATAAAACATCGATATCCTGCCTGACTCAATTCTTTTGAACGTAAGCGGGTACAATGTTATTGATATCGTGTCTGTTCAGGCTAACCACATTCACACAGCAGCTGGCCTGAAAACAATTATATCTTTGGAGGTCTTGAATGCCCATCAACAAACAGCGGGCGCTTTCATACATGGAAGAAGAATGGGGAACTTGTGTGGAACGATTCCACCGTTTGCCTGTACATGAACAAACGAAGTGCGTAAAGGAGCAGGGATATGAATCCTTCCGCGATATGCTGGCACACATCCTCGCTTGGTGGGAGGAAGGCATGCGTATTATTCGCGCCATTGCCGAGGACCGATCCTTTGAACGCAGGAAGTATGATTTCGATGTTTTTAATGCGGAAGCGGTTTCCCGATACGGATCATGGGATGAAGCAGAGTTCATGGCTCACTTTGAAAATACGCGTCAGAAAATGGAATCAGACCTGAAGTCTATGAACGATGCGGTATTCAATAACCGACGCGTCAAAGCATGGATTCGCGCAGTTGTCATACATCACGCGCGCGAACATCTCGTTACAATAACTCGTTTCTTGATCACTGATATGCTGGAGAATGAATGGGCGGAGTATATCGAGGACTTCAATCGTCTCGATGATGAAAAGCAAAAAGAGTTTTTAGCGAAGCAGGGATTTGAAAGTTTTCACAATTTGCTCGCGCATGTGGTTGGATGGTGGGAGGAGGGTTCGCGCATCATTAGAGGTATTCTGGACAGTCCTAGCTTCACATGGGAAAGTCATGATGTTGATGCTTTTAATGCCGAACTCACGAAAAAATTTTCTGAATGGTCTGACGAGGATTTGTTCAAGCACTATGAAACGGTGCGGCTCGCGATGCTTGAGTTAACTTCTAATCTGCCTCCCGACGCGTTCTTAAACAAGGATATCGAAGGCTGGCTCAAGGATGATGTCGTGGAGCATTATGACGAACATACGGTGCCAGTATGATTCTGAGCCCAGTCATCCTGCCCTAGAGATTAGTATTCTCGATTCGATTTCGAAACTGATCAAGTCGTTGATTAATTCCCATGCTGTCATGCGGATTAACTCGGCATCATATGTCGCGGGCTGTTCTCTATAATTTTCCATGATCTGTGCAGATTTTTTTGCAGCGCATAGCGCGCCTTTGTGATTGCCGCGTAATTCACGTAAGAAAGCAAGCGCGTTGAACGCATTGGCAGCATTTAAGTAGTCAGCTCTACCAGTTTGTTCAAACGCATAAGCACTCTTGACATAATACACTTCTGCCAAATCCAGGTCACCCTTCTCTTCGGCAGAACCGGCTTGCTTATAGAATTCAATCGCAGCTTTGTTTTTTGTCGAGAACATGATGATATTCTTTCTAGGCTGGTGACAGTCGCTGTAACAAGCGACTGTCACTCGTACGTCTTTTCAGACCCAACCGGAACAGTTATTCCGGTTTGAGCATGATATAGCCAGTCAATATGTTGGTAACATGACGGGTGCCAGGTCTCTTTGAACCTTTCATATACCTTTCGCTTTTCCCGTTCTTAAATTGCAACCTGGCTACTCATTTATCAAGCGGGGATTGCTTCTTCTTCAGCGGCGGCGATCATAGCACCCGCCAGCGTCATGTAAGCGGCGACCCAGGCTTCCTTTAGTTCAGGTGTGAAG
>DAINRK010000395.1:0-4796 GCA_036741855.1 Anaerolineales bacterium | reverse complement strand
TCCCCGGTCCGAGCGAAAAAAGGCTGAGGCGTAGAAAACTGCTTGAGAGGCAGATTGGGCGAGTGAGCTTCAGGCGAACATCGCCCAGCCCAAGCGCATGAGCGCCGGGGCTGCCCCGCGTCCAGTGCACCCTGTGTTAGCAGACTTCATGCCTGTGTATTGGCAATATGGTTCGAGGAAGTACTATCTACTTTCGCTGCTAAATCGTGTAATCTTACTTTATAAAACACGAATTGTTCAAACAGCTCGAAACCCATGCGATCATTGATGTTCAACATAGGACGATTATTGTTAAAGTTATTGGTATCCACAAAACTTACTTTTGGATAGCGTTCGCGCATATCCAGCATCATAGCAGCCTTGAGCAACCTGCCCAGCCCACGATTTTGATATTCACGCCGGACACCCGTCAGTCTAACATTTGCATGAGTCGGCTGGGACTCACTGTAGAACATATCTGTCATGCCACTCAACGTATCATCGGGTTCACGCGTACAAATAATCACACGCTCTACTTTTCGCTCTTTTAGGCGCTTGTTCTCACTTATGAATTCTTCTGACGTAAGCGTAAAACTAATCCCTTCGAGATCGTCGCTTGGCTGGTTGCGGTTTATATCGGTGATGAGCTCACAAATGGGATCTATCAAACCCGCTACAGGAAGATTAACGAAGCGTACCAACTCAACATCAGGATTGCGTGAACGACCTTCATCCACCCAACGTTGCATCATCTCCCAATCTAATTGGTCAACCGTTAGACGATTGGTACGTTGTCGCCCAGCTTCTGTTGCCCCAATTTTTTCTGAAAAGCGAAAACCACTCTCGAATTTTGTATCCCATTGAATCCAGGTTGCATCCACCTTTTGAGCATGATTTACAATCAACGGCAGAAGCTGTGTTCCTATGCCCTGTCGGCGGTAACGAGCTAACACGACAGGTTCGACATAAATCCTGTCCTTGTTGGCAGCATAATCAGGATTTTCTGGCTTGGGATGTGAAATGGTGCAATAACCCACACAATGAGCATCATCGTCATAGAGCAGCCAGAAAGCTACATGATCGCGCAGCTCCGGTATTTGGGATATGAACTCACGCTGCACTTGATGAGACGGTCCAGGTTCACCTGGCCTGTATTCCATGATGAATTCTGTACGAGCGTTGAGCAAATCATTCCACTGCTGTTCACTCATTTTTGGAATATCCAGTAGAAAAGGATGTATCTTGAGCATTCATCATCTCGTATATATGCTGCCCAACGGTTGGCGTTAGTGGCAGGTGGGCAAGTGTGGACAATGCTGGGGAGCAGATAAAACTCAACGGCAGAAACATGCCAATTTGGCGGGAGAATCCCCGCCGGCCAGTGCACGCTGTGTTAGACGCTGCTTGTCATCTCTAATGAGTCTAAACCTTTCGAACCAAGATGTGGTAGTACCAAATCTCTCCATTCCCTTCTTTAAGAATTTCAAATCCTGCTTGTTGAGCCCACTCCTTCACTTGTTGCTCGGTCGGATGATAATGATAGACCTCTTCGTCAGGATATTCCCCATAGACCACTGGTAATCCCGCCTGTTGAGCCCTTTCGAAGGCCTGCTTGATTTCGCTCTCATCTGTATTTTCGAGGGTTTCCGCTGTGAAATAGAAGCAACCATGCTCTTTCAGCGCTCGGTGGAAGTTGCTGAGCACCAGGGGCCAATCCTCGGGAGGTACATTTTCCATGGCATCCATGCAAATCGCACCATCGAATACCTCTCGATATGCAATCTCTTGCAAACCACTTTTCTCAAATTGAACAGTAGGGAATTTTGCTTTGGCACGCTCGAGCATACCTTGTGATTGATCAATCCCAACGATAGAATGCCCCTTTGCAAGGAGAAAGGGTAAATATCTGCCCGTTCCACAAGGGGCATCGAGGATCCTACTCTTCTGTGGAAGAAGGTCCAGGAACTCTTGTATGAATTGCTGGTGTGCAATGTTGCTATATACGCCACCTTTCACGTCGTAAAGTGGAGCCTCGAGATCATATTGCTCCTCGCAATCACGTCGCATTTCGTTCAGCCAAGTGTTTCGGTCCATTTTGGTCCTTTCTTTACTCACCGTCTAATGCTGGGTTGGGTAGCACTCTTCTCTTATTATTTCGCATTCACAAAAGCAGTCCACAATAAGCGAGTATGGCGCAGGGCTAACCCATCTGGCTCACTTGAATAGTAAATAAATATCTGCTCGATGATAGATTTTACATTATCCCATGAAGGCACCTCTTCTGGGAGATATCCCCACGACAAACGCGTGTATAGTTCGCGGGGGTCATGGAAGAACTCGGGCACGTCATACGTCCATGCACTGTGCAACTCGAGCCCACCAAGCTCCAAGCGGTATTTGATACTATTCAGCATGCCAACTTGACATTCAATTCCAGCAGCTGAACGCAAGGGCTCAGGCAATAGGTTAGCCCATTTAGGCAGAGGAGTTTCCAGGGGATTCAGTTGAATAAGGATTGCTCTGGGTCGCGCTACACGGCGAGCATCTTCTAGCCAATGGAGTGGGCCGCGACGCGAGATCATCAAATCAAAGCACTGCGATTGAGCGGGGATTCTGGCAACACCATTATTGGATTCAGGTGATGAGTCAAAGCAGATATAGGTAACATTTTCAACTTTCTTTTTCCCAGCCGATTCTTGCGCAATTTGAATATAGCTTTCAACCCGGTCATAGGCAAGAATACTTCGACAGTGTGGAGCTAATTCAAGGGCTACCTCCCCGTGCCCACAGCCCACATCAAGTACATCTTTTTCCGATGTCAGATATTGCTGCACTAAATCCAGATAGGCATCTTCCCCGTTGAGTGGAGCTACCCGTGAGTTCCAGGGGTAGAAATACCCTTGTTGCAGGGTGGATAAACGATCATACCATGCGGGGGTATGGGGTCGAATTGTCATAGGGATTGCCTCTGAAAAATTGAATAAACACGCAAAATGGCATTATGAGTAGAGCAAAGGCAGCCCAAGGTTGGCGTTGTCGGCGGCTGGGGCGGACGGGGGAACCTCGTCTGAGCGGAAAAAGGCTGAGGCGTAGAAAACTGCCTTTGGTTTTTTCTCAATGTTTAGTGTGAAAGTATCCTCATAATAATGTTGATATTTCTTCCCATCCGTAGGCTACTTCGCTTATGACCCAATCATCAACTTCATAATTTTTTTCGCCCAAAAATTTACCGTTGAGTTTCTCGTACCATTGCCTAACCTTATTGTTTTTCAATGTCCAGAGCATAACCGATTTACAGTCACGGGCCTTCAGGTCTTTAATTGCATAACTTAATAATGCCTTACCAATACCTTTTCCCTGAAATGACTGTCGCACATGTAATGCTACTATTTCCGAATCATAGCCAGGAAAAATATCTGGCTTTGCTCTGGCAAGAATATACCCAACTACCTGTTTTTCTTGTGCTATGGCAACCAGAATAATATCTTCTTTGTTTGAAGTGAGCAGGTGAATCCAATCTTGCTCTTCTTCTGCGTATGTAAAATGCTCAAGATACTGTGTTGGAAATAGTCCCGCATAAGCGGTGCGATAACTATCCACTTGAGTTTTTGCAATTCCAGGACAATCTTCAAGAATAGCATTACGAATTTGGCACATGGTCTGTTTTCCTATGAAAAATGAATAGCCCAACGGTTTGCGTTACCGGCTGGTGGGCGGGACGAGAGGACGCCACTTTGACGGAACCAACTCCAAGCCACGCAAACTGCTTGAAAACGCGCAGACTCCCACCACTATAACTATAGTCCCGGTGCTCTTCCGAAGGTCGGATGCACACTGTGTTGGCCACGGTTTATCTTAAAGAACTTATGCGATGAGTTTTCCACGAAAAATACCGGGTTCGGAATCAGGGATTGCAGTGGCTCCAACCGCATTAGCATAGAAATCTTCTGATGCTACCCATCCGATAACCGCATAAGCGTATCCTTCCGCTTTCATGGCATGAAGACATGCCAATAGCAAAGCCGAACCAATACCCTGTTTTCTGTAATCTTCGTGGACACCCAACGGACCAAACATACCTTTACTGGCAACATCATAACAAGCAAAACCTACAAGAACTTCATCTGGTAAATCATACGGGTTCTTACTCGAAACATGGGCCTGGCTTTTCTCAACTGCAATATAACAACTCAGAGGTCTATTCTCCAGTGCAACTTCACAACCAATAGCCCAAGAAGAATCTGGGAAGTGCTGGTGAACCCATTCTGAAAGAACATGTTTTTCAGATGCATGAGGTCTCCGGATTTCCAAGCCTTTCTGATTCAGTAGGTCCAAAAGGGGTATGACTTCGGGCAGTGCATACAACTTCACGAGCATGTCTGTCATGGGAATATCCGTTTAATTTGATAGATTTCTTTCCGATCTTTCTGCTGCTGACAAGTGCCTAACGGCTGGCGTTACTGGCGATGGGGAAGGCGTGGACTCTGTTTGGGAGCAGAAAAACTCGAAGCCACGCTTCGCGAAATGCTCGAAAATGCTGCAGGATCCTCAGCGTCCAGTGCACGCTGTGTTGGGCGGCGTGCCGGACCACGATTGAGTGGGGTTGGTACAAAATTTGCAGGTGGAATAGGAGAATGACACTTTCCCATCTTAGCCATTATAACGAATAACGATAATAATATATTGACAAACGATAAATCATATGTTACAGTATACTTACCTATTACTAAGTGAGGCATTGTTTATGAAAAAAGGGTCAACACTATTCTTAAAGTTTGTCATTTGTCTTATCGCAATCGGAGCCCTTATATGGCTGA
>DAINRK010000394.1:0-4796 GCA_036741855.1 Anaerolineales bacterium | reverse complement strand
TTCCGTACTTGTGTAGAGTGTACAAGATGCTAATTTCTCAAGTGAAAAGTGCTGCGTGGCAAGTCGCATCAAATTGGTCTCGGCATGACCGGTGCAGTCGCTACCTGTGACCACTGTGTTTTCTGCTTGCAACAAAACGTCATTATTGTCATCCACCAGGATCGCGCCAAATGGATGATTGCCATGCTCACGTGCTTGTCCTGCAATATCAATTGTAGTTCGCAAATGTCCAAGGTCAGTATTGTTCATGTCTTCTCCGGTATACAATTTCTCATCGGACTCATTATAAACCTGTAGGATTGTCATGTAATTTGCGCAGACCTGACATGCCTCATGCGCGCCGTTGCTATCCTCAATTTTTGCATGAACGTGGGTCATGGCAAATGGGGTTTTGCGAAGACATGTCAGGTCTTATCCTCCCCACCCAACAAACAAAAATCTCCTGTTCATATCAGGAGATCTAAGCTCTTCATCTCAAGTATGCGTATTTTTCGTGTGAATATACTCCCTGACTACGAATACTCCAAATGCATTTTTCTGATCTTTTCTTTCCAGGGCTCCAACTGACTAGCGAGCATGCCAACCCATGGTTTTATATCGCCATCATCTGGAGGATCGGGAACAGTATGTTCAAATAAATGAACCATCCCG
Organism: Anaerolineales bacterium; assembly: GCA_036741855.1. Lineage (GTDB taxonomy): Bacteria > Chloroflexota > Anaerolineae > Anaerolineales > Villigracilaceae > Defluviilinea. Next base: position 4,145 of record DAINRK010000394.1, on the reverse strand, counting down.
GGAAAATCATATTTTCCTTTTTCAACCGTTTTTCCGGAGTTCTGAATAATTTGCCTTGCCATCTGCTCGCCGTTTGTGTCAAACGCCAGCCAAAAGTCTGCATAATCGGCATTCACTGAGGATGGATTTGCAATTCTGCCCATATATTTTTTGGGGGTTCCGTTTCGGACCATTGCCCTGCAAGCATTTATGAATTCATCTCGACAGGTGTTGTTCGTCGAGACTGGTTTTACAGTAAGGTAGGTCATGGTCAAGATTGTGGAAGCCGCGACAACGATCTCTCCCGCTCTGGGACCGCGTTCGCTGATAATTGCGATGGTCATTATTGGTAGCATGTTTTTCTTTCTTTCCTGAAATGGATAAAGCGCTCTAAATTGAATATTGACTCCCCTTTCTCTGGTGATATTGTATCACCTGCTAGCTCCTCAGGTAAGGTTTTCAATCCTTGCTGAACATGTAAAAAAATCTCCTGTTGAGAACAGGGGATTTGTAAGTTGGAAATATGAATTGATTTTCCAAATTTTAGCGGGTCGCAGCGAACGGTTTTATACGCTGCACGCATTAGTCCTGATCCATTGTTACGAGAGTATTATGAGCCTAGCTATCAGGCCATGGGACCCAGATGCTCCACAAGCAGTTGCCATTTGTCTCTTTCATTGATCAGTACTGATGTGCCTCTGCCGGAACCACTTGCCTGCCTGTCATTGATCATCCCGCTCCAACTGAAGTCAAATAGATAGACTGCCATCTCAGAGCCTTTTATCACCCAGTGTACATTCGTAATTGAATACGCTTCGTCCTTGATGAGCGAGAAGTTCTTCTCAAATGCACTTTGAACTTCCAATCTGCCTTTATACACAGTTCCGTTGGAAAAAGTAACGCAGACGTTATCATGAACCAGTGGATCCACATTCCTCCAGTCTTGGGTTGCTAACGCCTGTTCGTATGCTTGAATGAATTCTTCGAGGTACACGGCTTTACTCCTGCGGCGGTTGCATAGACCGAACAGAGTATAAACCTATTTAGATGGTTAATCCTACGATAAAGAATTAGATTTTGCTTATGGTTAGGGTCGATTAGAAAACGGATGACCCCAATCTGGAAAAGCAGCGCTATCAAGTAGTTTGACTTGATTCGAGCCGTCCGAATCCATAATGAAGAGGCTTCCATTGCTTGAAAAAGAAATCCTCCGATCAAAACTCCAGCTTGGGAAGCGGTCTTCAGCCATGTTATCCGTTAATCTCATATCGTGTGAGCCATCTGCGTTCATACTATGAATCTCAAATTCGGGGCCGATCCCAACTTCGGCAGGAGGATAGAAGTCACGTTGCGTATCAAAGACAATTTGTGTGCCATCTGGCGACCAGGAGGGTGACATATCATAAGAGGGGTCCTTTGTAAGACGTGTCTGATTGGTTCCGTCAGCGTTCATCACGTAGATTTCATAGTTCCCATCGCGAGCCGATGCGAATGCAATGCGTTTTCCATCAGGTGACCAGGCCGGGTATTCGCCGTGGTGATAGGTTAGACGTGTGATATTTGAACCATCTGCATTCATGACAGCGATATCTGTAAAAGGACGATTATCAAAGGATTGGGCAAAGGCAATTTGCTTCCCATCCGGTGACCAAGCTGGGGACCAATCATTTGCTGGATCATTCGTCAGATTGGTTTGACAAGAACCGTCTGCGTTCATCACGTAAATTTCATCATTTCCATCGCGTTGACTTCGGAAGGCGATATGAGTTCCATCTGGTGACCAGGTCGGGTCAAAGTCTGTGGCTGGATGGGTAGTTAGTCGTTTTGATATCACATCATTTTTTGCTTGAAGTATCGAGTCTACATTTAGGATATATATATCCGAGTTGCTATTCACTGTCCCTGTATACGCGATCCATGAGCCTGGTTCAATCTCGGAATCAGCAACTGGAGTAAGAGAAATACAATCTTCTCCCTGTGTTAGTTGAGTCGCAGTTGAATTCATAAGGGGCGGGCCTAAACTCGCGCAAGCGATCATTTGCTGGATTCCGTTAGATTCGATTCCATAAATGATCACGATCAGATTCCCCGGAGTGGACTTATATACCTCTGTTTCAACCGTTTCCTCTTTGATCCCATTTTCAATATCAGGCAGTGAAAAGATCGGTCTGGTATCTATCGGCACGCCACTGGCACAGTCACCCGTATTATAGATTCCCCAGGGATGAAAGTCCGTAGCCTGATTGAGTTGAACACTTAACAAAGTTGTGCTGTCTCCGTTATCTGTGACTGTAAGTACTCCATTGATATTGGATGACTGGACGGCTTCAATATTGAATGTTCCAAATCGCGAGTTTGGTTTTACAGTGGCGGTGCTTGATATTTGAGTTTGTCCGGATGTGGGTGTAGCGCACGAACTAAGTATGAGTAAAGATAGGATCAGACGATAACTTAATGATCGGTACATTATTTTCTCCATGAAGCGACATAAAATTGAGACTCTTGAAAATACACCACTTACATGGAGATGGTTCCCATATTGTGAGGAGTTCTATCCAACTAGCAAATAAAAATCTCCTGCCCAATGCAGGAGATCGAAGAAACTAATCGGGAATACTACTAGATCTTATTCGACTTTATTTCCGCGTACCCAGAAAAATGCAATAACGAAAAGCGCATCCATTACTACAGCTGACCAGGCTAAAGCGTTGAAAGTCCCGTTGAGGATGGCAAGGAGGGTAAAGATGCCTGCCTGGAGATGTGCAAAAAAGACGCCGCCCCATGCAATAGCACTCTGAGCCGCACCCTCGAGGTCTTTTCCCATCCATGAAATGATGGCGAGACTAAGAATAACTCCGCCAGCGACATGGGCAAGTGTAATTCCTGTAGTATCGGTTTTCGTGCCAAAAAGACCAAGCAGAACCGTGGGGGCGAACATGAAGCCCAGTCCAAATATGAGCTGGATCACTGCATTGATCAGAAAAAGAGTCCGCATTTTCATATGTAGCCTCCGATTTGTTGGAAGTGGGTATTCGCTGCTGACTTAAACCCCTCATTAGCGGTTAGTTTCTATCTGTTAATTCCGTCATCCAATTTTGGAAGGAAAACGATTAGGGACACAATCACAACTATGTAAATCAGGTAGCTCAAAAGGGGAAACGAATGTGCTAATAAAATTGCGCCAAGATAGGAACCATTGACAAAAATGTATACTGGTGTATGCTGGCGCATGTATTTTATACTGAAATCAGGGATGGCTAAATGGGGATGATACCAAACATAGACAAGCATGATGTACCCGACCACGTTGCTGGCGATCAGGGTGAATCCATAAATAATGATCGGCCAGGCTTGGAAAGGATAGCGACCCAGCAGGGATGTTGGAAATGGAATAAAGCTTACAAACAGCAGGAGCAGAATATTCAACCAAAGGAAAACACGATCTGTTTTCTTGATCGCGTGCATGGAAGTATGATGTACGACCCAGTAAAGCCCTATGATAATAAAGCTCATCACATAAGCCAGGATGCGAGGCAGCAAAGAGACCAGCGATGTCTTAAATTCACTATATGCCACATCAGGAAAACGAATATCCAGAATCAATAACGTGATCACAATGGCAAAAACACCATCACTAAATGCTTCGAGCCGAGACTTTTCCATGATGTAATTATACGGGCAATTGATTAGGTGATAACCGTCCCTCTCCCTTATGGAGGAGAATGTGTGATGTCCACAAACAAAAAATCTCCTGTCAGGGTAACAGATTAAGTTCTCAATCTAATCCAATGGATCAATAAGGTATAAATGCGCCTTCGAACGCAATAAAGATTTTTCAATTAGATTTGTCTTCTAGCCTTTGAGTACTTTTGGGAGGGTAGCACAAACATAAGATGTATCCTTTATAATTGCCCTAGGCAATCGCCAATCCAAATTCCGAAATCAAAATCTTATGACCCAACTCATCGAATGTATCCCCAACTTCTCCGAAGCGCGGCGTCCTGAAGTAATAGACCAGATTGCCGCTGCCATCACATCTGTCGAAAGCGCGCGCCTGCTTGACCGTTCCTCCGACCTTGACCACAACCGCACCGTCCTCACCTTCGCGGGTCCGCCGGAAGCGGTGGAAGAGGCCGCCTTCCGCGCCATCCAGACCGCCTCCGAAC
>DAINRK010000393.1:0-4821 GCA_036741855.1 Anaerolineales bacterium | reverse complement strand
GAACTACTTCTCAACAAAAAATCCCCATCTTCCAGCACTCCCTCCAAAATCACCTTCACTGCATCCGCAGCTAACAACTCCTCCAGCGCAAAAGACTTCAACCTGGTCTGTGTCGTGCGGACGGATGGCTCAAGGAAATCACCAAATGGCAGGGATGTGCGAAACAATTGGTAATACAAGAACCTGCGCGCATTGCGCTTGAATTCAGGTGGAATCTCAATCTTCGCAGCAGCAAGAAACTCTTTCATCTTTCTTCTTACTTCATCCACTGTTTGTGGAAAGAACACAGTAGGATATTGCGTGAAGCGCGCCCTGCCCGCACATAGCACCGCTGCACCCATAATCGAAGCCTCCAGCCCAATCGTCGAGTTATAGACCATCACGAACTTTGACTTCTGAATCAACTCATAGGAACTGAGTGTTTCGTTCGGACCCACAAAGACTACATTTAGTTCTTTGTCCACTCCGTTAGTTTCGACCCATGCTGCCACTGTCTCGCGGCTGGATTTTCTCACGCGCAACTCATCAGGATGGGCGCGGATGATAAACAGCGTCTCAGGGTGTTCGCGGATGACTTCCAGCGTCAAATCGAGCCAGTCGAACATATCTTCAAAGACTGTGTTGGCATGCGGCTGGCTGGTATCAAAAATGACATTGGTAAAGATTGGGACGATTTGCTTGAAGCGCGCGGCTTTGTGCAAAAACGACTCATCAAGTCCCTTCATATCTGCCCAGAACTTGATACCTGCCATCGTGAAGTCACCCTGAAAGCGCTTGGCGAGATATGCATCCAGTTTTGCATTTTGTTCATCATTCAACTCAAACTCATCAGGGATGTGGATCGGATACGCTGTCGCTTCACCATCGGTGAAAAACGTGGACGCTGGCTGTAAACCAACTTCATGTGTGATCACACGAATACCACGCTTTTTTGATATATAACGTGCGGTCGCTTCGGGATAGAACTGCCCGTTGAATACAACCACCGCCCGTGGATTCGTTTCATCCAGAAATTTTGAAAACTTCTGCGCGACATTCCACGCCGACAAAATATATTCCCGCAAAAGATAACGCGTTGGCTCATCATCATTTAGATGATGGATTCGAAGAATCCAGCGCAAGCCTGGCAGGCACAAGGCACCAAGGGGAACGTCTTGCCACTTGAACTCCATAAGGTCTTGCAATGGTCGATTCTCGATGGCAATTGCAAGTTGCGAATCGCGTTGATACTCAAACCAATTAACGCTTGATCGTTGAACGTTCGAACGTTCAAACCTTGGAACGTTTTTATACAAAGTCTTCGATTGATAGATACATGACTTACAAGGTGGTGCTTTACGCACATCATCTCTGTTTGTCCCCAGCACACAATGGCTCATTCCCGAGTGACAGGCGAAATAAACCACTGGAATTCCTTTTAGCCGCAATGCCCATGATGCCAGTAGATGAAATCCGCTGTTCCATGAGAGATCGTCAATCCCCGTGGAGGCTTTGAAGAAGACGACAGGCGCGCCCGTTGATTGTGGCTCTTTCTGAGCCATCTCCCGTGCTTTTGAAGCAATTTTCAGATTATTGATTCTACGAACGAGTCCGCGTTTGATTCGTTGTGTGAAATATTCTTTGAACATTGCATATAGTCCCCTAATCTTATCAGCAATTGTATTTACTTACTGGTCACCAAATTCAGGGAGAGGGAGTCGGAACAGCCCATATTCCTCGTGCAGATTGAATTGCAGATTCTTCAGCGGCTTTGAATACCTGTGAACAGGATGAATTGGGCGGAATATCTATAGCGTGCCCTTGACCATCTTGTAAAAGCAGCAGATTAACAAAGGTATCTCCTACCAGGACATAACGCAACAGTCGCCCGTTTGTATCCTTATCTAAAACGTCTGCGACCAGAGTGACATCTTTTTGGAAAACAAGTTCTGAGTTTTCAAAGTAGGAATTCATGGCATTGAGGTCATCCTGTGGTACATCCATACCGATATAGCGTACGACATAAACAAGGTCGTTCATGTAAACCTTAATCGTATTGCCATCAACAATTTCCAGAACTTTTGCATTAGCTGATGGGTTTGTGGGAATACAGGATGCCTGTGTTGTCGGCGTAATGGTCATCGGAGGTGTAGGCGTTGCCAGAGGTTCAGGTGCCGAGGCAGGCACTTTCACTTCGGTCGCAGTGGATGTAATAGGCACGGACGTTCGGGTTGGGATCGCGGGAGGCTTCATATTCGTTGAATGCAACTTTCTAGTCTCATCCATAAAATGAATGACAAAGCTGGCTAACGTCCTGCCCTGAATCGCCGGAACGAATAATATGATCGCCAGCGTTGCCACGAGCAGAGCCACAACCACCCGTTTGTTGAATCTGGATGGTCGGCCCTTTTGTTGGATGACCTCAGCTTTGCTTTCTTTCGGTTTCGATTTATCCACTGCAACGGGCACATCGGCAATGATGCGCGGGTTGAGAATCCGCTCGAGTGCTGAACCAAGCATAGCGAACGCGAGACCCGTCAATAAAAGCAGGAAGATCGGTTCCAGCACCCAAAACGGTGACCCGTAGATCGCCCCATGCGCCAGACCATCGTAAATAATGCGTCCCCATGAGGGGTAATGGGAATTGATATTGAAAAAGCCAAGTGTAGCTTCAAGGAAAATGAAACTGGGAACCTGAGTGACAAGCTGCGGGATAAAGACCGGCAGGATGCGCGGTACGAGATAGCGTGTGATTATCCGAAAATCGCTTGCCCCATACGAACGTGCCATTTCGATGTAGGGTGCTTCTTTTGCCTGAAGGAATGCTGAACGGAAGGATTTGATGGGTGAACCAAAAGCATTCATGACTACGATCACGCCTAATACGATCCAAACGTTGACGCCAAACAGCAGGTTGGTAAGCACCACGATCGCCAGTCCTGGCAGAACCATGTTTACTTCTGTGAGCCTTTGGATAAGGTTGTCGAGCCAGCCACCGTACCAAACGCCGATCGCTGGCAAAATTAGAGCAATGAGAGTGGTAATAAATGTCCCTAAAAGACCAACAAACAGGACAAAAGGCATTCCCCAAAACAACGGCACAACCAGGTCACGCCGCCAAAAATCTGTGCCCGCCAATCCATAGACCTGCCCAAGAAGGACCAACTTTGGATTCATGTCAGAATTCTCTTCAAAGAAAATACTGCTAATCTCGAGTTGATATTCACCGGTCTGTGTCACGGGATGTGTGGAGCCTGGTTCTGCAAACAAAAGCTGGTATGCGGGTGTGGAGTATTGTCCGTCCGCCACAAACCAATCCTTCCACGCTGGATTTTGGTTTAGGAATTTTCGAACCTGAACCCCATCTTTAAAATCATAGTTAATCGCATTACTGACACCGATGGGTTTAAGATTCAGCACACGTCCATCAGGCGTTTTCCACACCATTGATACAAATGGAAATTTTTCAACATAGGTGGGATCGAGATACAGAAACACATCACTTGGCATCTCACCGTAAGGATACTCAAATGTGAAGGTGACTGTTTTTTGCGTTTGTGTCCAGCCGTTATCGAGGTTGCTTATGGATATGCCTGCATTGTTCTCATCCATGATAAGAGTAGAAAGACGCGGGGTCACGCTGAAGAAATTGAACCAGGTTGGAGCTGCTACGCGCGGCCGAAGGTTGAACCCGGACACTCGATCCTCGTTATAACTCCTGCCAAACTCTTCATAGGGCAGAGCAAGCACTGCATAGAGCGAACCCACCAGCAAAATCAGGATGATCGTCAGGCCAAAGACGGCCGATGGATATCTGCGCAGCTCCTGGAAGAATAACCCGCTGCGCGCCCATGTATCGCGTATGGCGTCACGCGCCGCTCCGAAAGTCTCAGATGGGGAAAACACCCGTCTCTCTCGCCGGGCTATTACCTGCCGCGCGCGGCTCGGGCTTTTCTCTCTCCTCCGTAGGATTGAGAATAGACGCGCGCTGGCAGTCTTTGCTTTTGCGAGGGTATTCTCACGTGTGGGGATGTTGTTCGAAATGAGATGAATGCGTGGGTCGATAAGCACGTACACCACGTCCAGGATGAAAACGAGGATGCCAAGCAGGTAGGCAAAAATGACCACGATCTGGATCACAATCATCAGATCGCCAATTGCTATGCGTTCGCCCCAATAATTTGGCAGCGCTTCGATGTATAACAAGCCAATGCCTGGCCATTGAAATACGCTCTCGAGCGCTACGGTCAGCTGCCAGAAGCCGATCAGGCTGGTGGTGAAACTGGTAATAATGTACGGCAGAGCAGGCCGCAGGATGTATTGCCTCTCGAGGACCCTATGATCCAACCCTTTAGCGCGTGCCAACTCGACATAATCCTCCTCGGAATAGATGATGAAGAATGTCCGCCAGGCATATACCAGTTGGAACAGGAGGCTCAACACCAGCGCAATGACCGGTAACACCATATGCTTTGAGACCATGAGAATATTTTCGATCGGAGTTCTGGGTTTGAAAAAAATTTCGGTCATCCCGCCTACGGGCAGCCAGCGCAGTTGAACGGCGAACAAGGCGATCAACAGGATAGCAAACACCCAACTCGGTACTGATGAGATCGGCGAGAGTACTGTGACCAGACGGTCTAAGCTGTTCCCATAGTTTCTTGCCAGATACAGTGCCAGTGGCATGCCCAGCAGGAACACCAGCAGATAGGACGTGCCGACCAGCAATAACGTGTTGGGGAAGTAATGTAAAACGACGTTTCCGTAACCGTCAGCATCGGCAATCGCTCCCATGCCCAACGTCTGGATGAAGGATGAATCCAGTTCGCCCCAATCGAAGGT
>DAINRK010000392.1:0-4821 GCA_036741855.1 Anaerolineales bacterium | reverse complement strand
TGAAGTTCTCCTATACGAAAGCCATTGTATGTTGTCGGACATCATACAAATTATATTAAATTCTGGCGCTTCGTCAAGACCTATTAACTCTGTCCCTAGCCTGTAGCTCATACAACAGGAATTGTCTCAATCAGACATGTTTTCAAAAGGTTACACTTAATCAAATTAAGTGGATATATGTGGTAAACTAAGTCATATTAAGTACGTAAACGATGTTCGTCTGTCAACAATGCCTTATGTGTTGACGAAGGCATCCTACAATATGGGGATTGACGCTTGTTCTGAACGCCGATCCTCTTATGGGTCGGCGATTTTTTATCCAGCAATGGTAATGCTGGAGAATGAGGAGGATAACAAAATAAAACTAGCGCTGCATAATCAATCCAAGATTGTTTTTGGCCCATAGCCGCGCTACGCGCGGTTGGCCCATTTATTCAACATCGACAAAAAGGAGGAACCCATGTCGATTTCTCGTAAGCTTATTGTTCATGTTCTGCCGGCATTGATGTTGTTCTTCGGGGTTTCATCGGCCGCTGCAGCCCCCGCCGCCGATCATCAAGTGATCAATGAACCCCAGGGCTTCAACATTCCCGCCGGTCAATGCCCCAAGCTGCCTGCCGGACTGTCTGTCGAAGGATCGGGCCAGCGCCATAAGGTTATCAATACTCACACAAAGGCGGATGGTACCACCGAGGTTCGCACCAACGACTTGGTCACGGGCGTTGCCACCGATAGCAATGGTGGAACACACAAGTTCGTTTATCACAACTCCAGCACTTTGACGATCCCGCCGAGCGGCGACTACTCGATCAGGATGAACGATAGCTTTGAGCTGACGGGCCCCGGCCCGCACTACAGCGTCAGTTTCAATTGGCGCTGGACGTTTCCCTCACTCGATCTCCTCTGGCCGCCGGTCGATAATTGGGAGCAAATCCACGGCAACCCTGACGACATATTCTTGTGCGACCCGCTGTAATAACGGGTTGAGCGGGAGCACACCACACGGACGAACACATATCATCAACAATCAGTAGGCGTCTGTGGTCATCCGCGTATGTTTTTATTAAACTCAACAGAGCCGAAATCCAATTCGACTCTGTTGAGGGACTGAATGTCACGCGCTCTTCACGGAAAGTGTGCCATGTCAAAGACTTTCACTATCCACTTCTGGACATTTCTCAGCCTGTGCCTGTTATGCCTTTCCATCGTGGCTATGCCCCATCAGCATGCATCGGCTCAGGCTCCTTCGCTGGACGACAAATTGCAAGCGGTGTTACGTCAGGCCGGGTTCACTGGCCGGATCGAGTCCACATTAGAGCAACGGCTGGGCCGCCGCCTGGATTTGCAATTATCTGACCTTGGGCGGAATCTATGGTTCGATACCCTAACCGGCCTAAACAACGACAACGCCTGCGCGGGCTGTCATTCGCCCACCGCCGGTTTTGGCGATACCCAATCAATTGCCATTGGCATTGACAGCAACGAGGTGGTGGGACCGCATCGCGCCGGGCCGCGCAATATGCGCCGCGCGCCCATGGTCATCAATACCGCCTTCTTTCCTCGGCTCATGTGGAACTCGCGCTTTGCCGCCCTCTCCGGTGACCCTTTCGACAATAACGCCGGTTTCCAGTTTCCGCTCCCGGAGGGCCGCACGCTTTCCGGTCAGCCTCACTTGCTCGCAGCCCAGGCCTTCATCCCGCCCACCGAGCGGAATGAAGTGGCCGGGTTTGATTTCGTCGGCGATAACGATGCCATTCGGGCCGAAGTGATCAATCGCTTAAACGCCACCGCCGCTTACCGCAAATTTTTCGCCAAAAGTTTTGCCGAAGTCAAGGCTGGAGCGCCCATCACCTATGGGATGTTTGCGCGGGCCATTGCCGAATTTGAATTCACGCTGACCTTTGCTAATGCACCAATTGACCGTTTCGCGCGCGGCGAACGGAGTGCGTTGACCGTATCCGAAAAGCAGGGTGCGCTATTGTTCTTCGGAGCGGCCCGGTGTTCTGTCTGTCACAGTGTAGCGGGCCAGTCCAATGAGATGTTTAGTGACTTTCAAGAGCATGTGCTTGGGGCCCCACAGATTGCACCATCCTTGACCAACGCTACTTTTGATGGGCAAGGCCTCAATGAAGACTTTGGATTGGAGCAAATCACCGGCAACCCTGCCGACCGTTACAAATTTCGCACCTCGCCACTCCGCAATGTAGCCGTCCAACCGACCTTTATGCATAATGGAGCCTTCACGAGTTTGGACGATGCGATCCGCCATCACTTGAATGTAATCGATTCGGTATCACACTACACCCCTGCTAGTCAGAATCTGCCGGCCGATCTGAGCGGCCCACTGGGGCCAATGGCTCCTGTCTTGGCCCGCCTTGACCCGGCCTTATCTACTCCCATCGTCCTCACCGAATCACAATTTAATCAACTCCTCGCTTTTGTGCGTGATGGCCTGCTCGACCCGCGCGCCACGCCCGACCGTTTGCGACGCCTCATTCCCCGCACTGTGCCAAGTGGCCGACCGGTGCTGGTGTTTGAAATTCCATAGACTGACTTTCCGGCCAGAACTGCAATCTCCAGATCTCTATCTGATACTTTTAGAAGTTTCTCCATCGTAGTATACGTAGCTGTTACTGGGAAATAAAAAACTACTTTGGTCCAAAGCATTGGTCAGCAGTATCTGGCACTTGCTTGAGACAAGCATCGAGGGGTACTTTATCACCTCCAGAAGGTTGTGTTTTTCTTTATGTGCCTCGCGGTAGAATCATCCCGTGGCTTTCAAATATTTTTCACCAGGTATCATCGTCATCGCATTGTTGATCAACAGCTGTACGACAAACACGAGCCAGATGGTAACGGCATCTCTAACTCCGTTGCTCTCCAGCGCGACCCTGTCCCCCACTCTACCTTCGCCGCCGACGGAAACTTTGCTGCCGCCTCCTCCTTCGCCGACAGTTGCTCCCGTTGATGGGATAACATCCACACAAGTCAATGTGCGCGCCGAACCATCGACTGCAAGTACGGTGCTTGGTATTATTTTGCCAAATACAAGAGTTGAAATCATCGGCAGAGACCCGGGTGGAAGCTGGTGGCAGATTCTCTACCCACAGGGAACCCAGGAAAGAGGCTGGGTGACAGCTCAATATGTCACGACATCAGACACACCTGAAGTCCCCGTGATTGGAGGTGGCGCCAATCCAAATAACGAGAATGTCGCGATCGTACAACAACAGCTGAACGTCCGCAGTGGACCAGGTGCCGATTTCAATTCACTGGGGACGCTAAATCCACAGGATGTGGTAAGTCTCCTTGGTAAGGATGCTAATGCAGTCTGGCTGCAAATTGCTTTTGCCTCCGGACCCGATGGCAAAGGCTGGATCAGTGCAGCATTCGTTCGTGCGCAAGGGGTGGAGAATCTTCCTATCATAGCGGAATCAGGCGCGGTCGTTGGAACAGGAACACCTACGGAAATCCCATTCACGCCAACGCCAACACTCCTCCCCGCGCCCATGGACAACGACTCGGCCCAATCCCCCGCGATAAGCATCACATTATCCGCGACAGGTACACAATCATTTCAATATTCCAGCGATGTTTCATCCCCCAACGGTGATAACGAAGATTGGATTCAGTTCATCTCATTTACCCAAGCAATCCAGTTGGTAGTAGATTGTGTTGGAAATGGGACCATCGTTCTCGAAGTTCTGGAAAACGATAGTATGGTTCAAAATATGATTTGTGGCGAAAATGCGGTTGTCAAAACTACAATGGCAAGTCAATATACCATTCACATAACGAGTAACTCATCGAATGGGTTGCGGTACACTTTCTATACTCTATGGGTAGATTCAATAAGCAACTGAAATGCTTTCACTTGCTTGTGCCAGATTGTACAAAATATTTTTTTATGGTAGAGTTACGGGGTGCCGCACCCATGTCAGTGTGCATGTCGAAATTTGAAGTATATAATTCAGGCTATAATTTGCTTCAACTAATAAAACAAGCGGCAATGCAGAATTTCAAAGTCTTTGAGGGTAGATGACGTCTATGAATACTGACAAAATCCCGGATATCATCATCGGCAGGCTGCCAGTTTATTTACGTGCGCTCCAACGACTGGCGGAGAAAGGTATCCAGACCACTTCATCTCAGGAATTAGGGGAAATTGTTGGGATTTCTGCCGCGCAGATCCGCAAGGACATCTCTCAGTTCGGTGAGTTCGGCAAACAGGGGACGGGATATGCCATCCCATTTCTGATCGAAAAATTACAGGATATTTTGAATGTCGACCGCGTGTGGGAGGTTGTCGTCGTCGGCATGGGTGATATCGGGCACGCGCTAGCGCATTATCCGGGATTTGCCAACCGCGGCTTCCACGTGAAAATGGTTTTCGATAACGACCCAAAAAAGATCGGGGAGAAGATCGGCGAATTTGAAGTGTATGATACCGCCTCGCTGGCGGAAAAAATAAAGCAGCACAAGATCAAGATCGCGATGATCACCGTCCCTGCGAGTGATGCGCAAGGTGTGGCTGACCAACTTGTCAAGGCGGGGATAAAGGCGATCCTGAATTACGCGCCGATCAGTTTGACTGTGCCAGAGGGCGTGCGCGTGCAGTACATTGACCCGGTCACGCATTTACAGAGGATGACATATTATTTGTAGAGAGTGGGGATATGTATCCGACTGGTGGGACATCATGCTAATAAGGAGTGCACTATACTCAAACAAATTCCGTCAAAGTGGCGTTGTCTTGTCCCGCCCACCAGCGGGTAACGCGAGCTGTGAACTGGAACAAGATCTGTAACAGAAAAACTGTAA
>DAINRK010000391.1:0-4854 GCA_036741855.1 Anaerolineales bacterium | reverse complement strand
TTTTTTCTACAATTCATTCTAAAATCTTATTTGAATAGGACAAGCGGTAAATAAAAATAGGAGAGAAATCTCTCCTATTCATCACCTAAGGTGATCGTTATCCATGTACCAGTGTCCCCACCGCTTCCCCATTCAATGCGTCAAGAAGAGCATGGGGATCCCAGAGGTTGACCACCAGGATCGGCAGTTTATTTTCCATACAAAGTGTAATCGCTGTACTATCCATCACGCCCAGCCTGCGATTGATTACTTCGATATAGTTTAATTCATCAAATTTTTTCGCATCGGGATTTTTTTTCGGATCGGAGTCATATACACCGTCCACTTTTGTGGCTTTAATGACCACATCCGCATCGATTTCGGTCGCGCGCAAGGCTGCGGCAGTATCCGTTGAAAAGAACGGGTTGCCAGTCCCCGCACCAAAAATTACCACGCGTCCCTTCTCAAGATGACGGATGGCGCGGCGGCGAATGTATGGCTCTGCGACGGCTCGCATTTCAATCGCAGACATCACACGAGTATAGACTCCGCTTCGTTCGAGCGCGTCCATCAACACCATGGCATTCATCACAGTACCCAACATGCCCATGTAATCCGCAGTAGAGCGATCCATCCCGCGCTCCAGTCCTTGTTTACCGCGCCACAGATTTCCCGCGCCAATCACCACGGCAACTTCCACTCCCATATCATAGACTTCTTTAATTCTGCTGGCGATGGATTCAGCCTCATCCACGTCAATACCAAAGCCGGACCTGCCTGCTATTGCTTCCCCGCTCAGCTTAAGAAGAACACGTTTATATTTGAGCTCGTTCATATCTCTCCTTTTTGTCCCGCCCCTTCCCTAGCCTTGCCCAACTTCGGAGAATTTGGGGAAGGTGTCCGACACTTGCATCTGGCGCAAGTGCAGTTGAGAAAGGGGTGAGGGGACATAAAAAGACCAACCCGAAGGTTGGTCTTTTCGATTAATTATTCAAGCTCTCACCCAACTCCCATCGCTGGAAGCGGCGTACGATCACATTTTCACCAGTGGCAGCCACTGTCTGAAGGATCAGCTTTTCCACTGAGAGGGATTCATCACGAATGTACGCCTGGCGCTGGAGGACAGCTTCGTCCTTGAACTTTTCGAGGCGTCCCTGTACGATCTTCTCTGTGACGTTTTCCGGCTTGCCTTCTTCTTTCGCTCGCGCGCGGGCGATTTCCGCTTCATGTTCGAGAACTTCAGCAGGGATATCTTCCACCTTTAGATAGCGCGGCGCCGACGCGGCGATCTGCAACGCGATCTCATGCGCAAGTTCACGGAACTTATCCGAACGGGCAACAAAGTCGGTCTCGCAATTCACTTCAACCATTACTCCCACACGACCACCGCCATGGGAGTAAAGTTCAATCACACCCTGCGAGGCTTCACGGTCCGCGCGTTTGGCAGCAGTTGCCATCCCTTTTTCACGGAGCCAGTCTACAGCTTTTTGAAAGTCACCATTTGCTTCGGTAAGGGCTTTGCGACAATCCAGCACACCAGCATTCGTCGCGGCGCGCAGTTCTTTGATCATGTCAGTCGTGATTTCCATCTGAATCGTCCTTATCATATTTCAGCAAATTAACCAACACTGTCTTCATCAGTAATGGCTGGTTGTTCAGGCGTCTCCGTTGCAGCTGCAGGAGCTTTCTCTTCAACGCGAGGTGCTTCCACAACGTCCTCGCGGGCCGCGCTCATTTTCGCCAAAGTGGCTTCACCGAGCAGGGCGTTATCTTCCAATTCCTCATCGGTCTCCACAACCTTCGAAGTTTTACGTGCCTGGCGGTCCGTCTTGGCTTTGGTTTGTTCAGCAGGCTTCTCTTCGATATCCTCTTCCTTACGGATTGCCTTGCCCTCCAGGATAGCATCGGCGATCTTTGCGACAAGCAATTTAATGGCACGGATGGCATCATCATTGGAAGGAACAACGTAATCAACATTCAGTGGGTTACAGTTGGTATCCACTAATGCAACGATAGGAATACCAAGCAGGTTTGCCTCATGAACTGCGGCTTCCTCACGACCCACATCGATGATGAAAAGCAGATCGGGTCGGCGCTTCATTGTGCGGGTACCTGAGAGACGTGTGGTGAGACGGGTAATCTCACGACCAATCAACAGGCCTTCCTTCTTGGTCAGACGCTCCAGCTCGTTGTTATCGCGTCTCTTCTCAAGACGTTCGAGTTCCTGAATACGAGCATGCATTGTAGACCAGTTGGTGAGCATGCCGCCCATCCAGCGTTCGGTAACATAAGGCATGCCACAGCGAGCAGCTTCCTCAGCAACAGTCTCCTGTGCCTGACGCTTCGTGCCAACAAACAGAACAGTGCCGCCATTCGCCACCGCGTCACGGATCACATTGTATGCCTGGTTCAGCAACTTGGAAGTCTGTTGCAGGTCAATGATGTGAATGCCGTTACGCTCCGTGAAAATGTACGGCTTCATACGCGGGTCCCACTTGTTAGTGCGGTGTCCAAAATGGACGCCGCTCTCCAGCAGGGCTTTCATTGAAATTACAGCCATTTATTTCTCCTTACTTTTCCACTTTCCAATGCGCGATGCTCTCGGCATGAAGTGGAATGAGTTTAGCGGGGATTGATAACCCGCTCAAGGACGCTCGATGCCCGTCCCAGGCAAGATGTTGCTCCTCACTCTGAGCGGATGCACATGATATTGTGCCGCAGTCTAAGGAGGAAGCGGCGGGATTATATCACAAGAACGCTTCCCGCGAAGCTGGAATTTGATTCCGCTCAGGGTATTTTCCTTGATAAAAATACTCTTTCGGGGTTGTGTATCACCCCGAAAGAGTATTCCCGCATATGAATTTATGGAGCTTCTGGCGCAGAGGCTGATTGACTAGATGACTGCACCCTGACCATATAATTGCTGTTTGACACTGACCACGCGTTTGCGCAAGTCTGCTTTGGTCTCAATATCGCTGGTGATTTTATCAATGGAATGCATCACGGTCGTATGATCGCGTCCTCCGAGCACTTCGCCAATTTGCGGCAGAGACGCGTCTGTCTCCTTTCGCAGGAGATACATAGCCACCTGCCTCGGTTGGACGATCTTTTGTGAGCGGTCGCGACCCAGCAGTGCTTCAACAGTAGTCTGCCACTCCTTTGCCACCAGCTCAACGATTTTTTGAGGAGGAATATCAGTGCGTTGAGGTAATAAATCAGCCAGGGCAACTTCAACAAGATGAGGTGTCAGTGAAGTGCCGCTCAGATCTGCATAAGCGAGGACACGATTCAGCGCTCCTTCCAACTCACGGATATTGGATTGAACGTGCCGTGCGATGCTCTCCAGGATGTCATCTGAAATCTGGCGACCTGTCCGCTCCGATTTCGAGCGCAGAATGGCGAGGCGAGTTTCAAAATCTGGCAGTTGGACATCTGCGCTAAGTCCCCACTCGAAACGAGAGCGCAAGCGTTCATCCAAGGTGACCAGGGATTTTGGCGGGCGGTCCGAAGAGACGATGATTTGCTTATCCTGACCATGAAGGGTATTGAAGGTATGGAAAAATTCCTCCTGTGTGGATTCCTTGCCCGCTATGAACTGAATATCATCTACCAACAACACGTCCGCAGAGCGATATTTATCGCGAAAAGCCTGATTGGTGTGCGTGCGAATGGCCGTGATCATATCGTTTGTAAATTCTTCTGAAGAAACATAAAGAACATTCAAGCCACGTTGGTGACACGCGTTCCCAATTGCATGGAGTAAGTGAGTTTTCCCCAATCCCACTCCCCCATAAAGGAATAGTGGATTGTAAGCACGAGCAGGTTTCTCTGCGACAGCCAGGCAGGCGGCGTGCGCCAGTCGATTCCCCGAACCGACAACATACGTATCGAAGATATAGCGTGGGTTCAAGCCTGAGCTGCGATTTGGCTGTTCGTAAGCGCCATCAAGCCCACTTTGACCTGCTTCACTGTGATCGACCCTTGCATCTGGCGCAAGTGCATGTGAATTATTCCATTGATCCGCAACAGAAGGCGTTTGATCCAATAGTTGTTCGGATTCATGGCTGCTGACAATAAAGTTGACAGCAACACTGACATTCATAATGCCAAGAAGCAAGCGGCTAATCGTACTGGCGAGACGGCTTTCAAGCCAATCCCGGGCGTATGCATTGCGCACACTGATCGTCAACGTTCCATTATGATAGGAAACTGGCCTGGTATCGCGCACCCATGTATCGAAGGAAGCACGAGGCATTTCCATTTGAAGTTGACCCAGCACTGATTGCCATGCTTGTTCTGCATTCATACATTTGCTCCACTGCGAGATAATTGCGTACGTCGAACTAACCCGCCTTGTCAGCGGCTTCTTTGATGTTCTATTTAATTGTTTTTCACCAACTACAGGGATTGAAGATGCGTATGGTTCATCACATCCATATCTCAGCGTCGTCACATTCTAGCACATATGGAGAAAATAACAACACGTTAAGCCTACGCTAATTTTAAAACTTGCGGTTTTTTAAGGTCGCGCAACGTTAAAGATTCCGCGCGTGAATTTTGAAGCAAACATAGATTTCCTAGAACATGTGTTTCAGCCATGTACAACAAAATCATTTTCCATACCCCCCATATATGGTGTTCAGATAGAAATTTTTGACCAAAAACACAAATATGGAGTTACGTTGTTAATAAATGTTATGAGGTACATTCGATTTTCTTTCATTTCGAGACGCAGGATTTCGGGATTCAATGTTAAAGAAGTTACTTAATCATTCTTTTGAACACGCGCGTTGTGAAAGACGTATAAAAAATGGAGTCGTTCTGTTGAATACAACACATAATGTATCCATTTCTTTATGGAGGGAATGGTATATC
>DAINRK010000390.1:3627-4855 GCA_036741855.1 Anaerolineales bacterium | reverse complement strand
CGAAGGTGGTCATCACGCCAACCGCGGTTGAGCCCGATGATCCGAGATCCTATTATCAAGTAGCGGATAAATTCGCGCGCGAAACACCGAACGCGATCTTGGCGAATCAATATCACAACCCCGATAACCCTCTCACGCACGAGATGACGACAGGTCCCGAGATCTGGGATCAGACTGAGGGACGCGTGACCGATGTCATTATCGGTATGGGAACAGGAGGCACGATCACCGGAGTTGGTCGTTATCTAAAGTCAAAGAATCCGAATATCAAAATTGTGGGCATTGATATCGAAGGTTCGATCCTAACCGAGATTTGGCAGAACAAAGGGAAAATTCCCGAAGGAGCATATCCAAAGACGTATAAGGTGGAGGGAATCGGTGAAGACTTTTTGCCAACTGCATTAGATCTCTCGGTCGTGGATTGGATCGAGCGCGCAGGTGATAAGGAATCATTCTTATGGGCGCGGCAATTGGTAAGACAGGAAGGGATTTTCGCGGGTGGTTCATCCGGTTCTGCATTGGCCGGCGCGATCAAGTATTGTCGCAAATTATCTTCCGACCGTCTTCCTGTCGTGATCCTGCCTGATTCAGGTTCGCGTTATCTTTCAAAATTTTTCGATGATAAGTGGATGCGGGAATTCGGCTTTCTTTCGATGGAATTTGGCGAAACAACCCTGGGTGATCTGTTGATCGCCAAACCTGATAAGTCCTTGTTCACTGCCTCACTTGGCGATCCGATGCGCAATGTGGTCGCGGTGATGCATGAACATGGAATTTCACAGATGCCAGTTGTCGGTGCAGATGGCACACTAGTAGGTTTGCTCGAAGAAGTGGATCTGCTCAATCACATGTTGGACAGACATGAACATAGCCAGGATGAACCGATTGACTCGCTCGTGCAAAATGCAAGCGCGGTCTTCCCACCTGAGACCTCACTGGAAGAAGCCATGCCCTCTTTGAAATCTGGCCTTGCGTTGATCGTTGCGGAAAGCAGTCGGCCTGTTGGAATTTTGACAAAAATCGATGTGTTGGACTATGTAGCGGGGAAGATTTAGATAAAAGCTAATAGAAAATCGTGAATGGAGAGCGGATCATACTAACTTATTGCGTACTTCTTTGAGATAGCGGGCTGCATTTACTATCGTATTAATCCAACTTTTTCATCGCGAGCGCAATCGCTCCCAGGCTACCAGATTGATTCCCCAAAGCAGGCGGGACAATATAGTCG
>DAINRK010000390.1:0-3617 GCA_036741855.1 Anaerolineales bacterium | reverse complement strand
TGGAATCCTGACCAAGATCGATGTGCTGGATTATGTCGCGGGGAAGATATAGTACTTGAAAGTTGTTATGACATTGCTAATGCAATCGCTCCCAGGCTACCCGATTGGTTTCCCAATCCAGGCGGGACGATATAGTCGTTAATATTTTCCAATATGCTTTTGCTGGAAACATAACCGTTTAACAATTCACGGACTCTGCGCCTGATCTTTGGGAACAGGAAATCTCGTTGCATCACACCCCCGCCAAGAATGATCTTTTTCGGTGATAGGGTTAGGATGAAATTCATCAGTGCGGAGGCAATATAGTCTGTTTCGATTTCCCAGAACGCGTCGGTCTCCGGAATGAGGGATCCCTTTGAACCAAGCCGCTTCTCGATTGCCGGCCCGCTTGCAAGCCCTTCAAAGCAATCGCCATGGAAAGGGCAGTTTCCGCGAAATGGATCTAATTCTCGATTGTGAGGGATGAGAACATGTCCCATCTCAAAGTGGAGCATGCCGATCAGGGGCCGTCCATTCGTAATATAGCCACCGCCAATTCCAGTTCCAATGGTGAGATATAAAGAGGGATCGAGTCCTTTGCTGGCACCCCAGATGCTTTCACCCATTCCCGCCGCGTTGACATCTAGATCGAATGCAATGTCTACGTGAAGGGCACGTTGCAACGCACCACACACATCGACGTTGCTCCACTGTGTCTTGGGCGTGGACGTAATAAAACCATATGTGGAAGATTCCCGGTTTAGGTCCAGCGGACCAAAACAACCCACACCAATCGCGCTAATTTGTCCCGAAGAAACAAAAGGCTGGAAGAATTGAATGGTCTTTCCCAAAGTTTCTTCTGGTGTTGTTGTCGGAAACCGAACTTCATCGACAATGTGATTAGGTCCGCTGGCAACGACACATACAAACTTTGTACCACCTGCTTCAATGCCGCCATAAAGTTGGGAGTTTTTCATATCCGTGTATGCGCTCCAGCAGCTCTCTCAGGATTTGTAGTATGGAACCTCTATACTTTTTTCACAATCATTTTCATACCATATTTCGGTCTGAGTGTAGCTTCAGGTTTGAAAGCGATTGGATGATTTGGAACCAGCGTCAGGCGGAATCGTTGAAGTGCGATCGCGAGGATTAACTGCATTTCCATCAGGGCGAAGTTGTTCCCAATGCAAACATGCGGCCCTTCGCCGAATGGATAATAAATGTGACGCGGGCGATTTGAAACTTGTTCAGGTGCGAAGCGGTCTGGATCGAATCGCTCAGGATCGGGCCAGTATGTTGGATCACGGTGTGTGATGAAAGGGGTGATGAATATCAGAGTCTTTGGCGGAATGGGGTATCCGTCGATGACATCGTCTGTGACAGCCTCACGCGCAAATAAATATGCCGCCGGATATAACCGTAAGACTTCCTGAATGACCTGTTGTGTGTAGGCTAATTTTGGCAGGTCTGCAGACGTGGGAATTCGTCCATTCAGCACACTTTTAAGTTCATGGCGAACATGTTCTTCCACTTCAGGGTGCTCAGACAAAAGATAAAACGCCCACGCCATCGAAGCTGCAGTCGTTTCATGCCCGGCAAAAAAGATCGTGACGACCTCATCACGTGCCTGTTGGTCAGTCATCCCTTCGCCTGTTTCTTCATCTCGCATCGCGAGCAACATACCAAGCAGGTCATCCTTCGGGTCTTTGCGCGCATTCTCAATAAGGGGATAGATCGTATCATTCAGGACGTTAAAGGCGCGATTGTATTCCACGTTGCGTGGGATCGGAACCGATAATGGCGGTGCCCACATCTGTTGACTGCGCCATAACATAAATTTGGATGCAACATTGAAAGCGTGACTCAGCGATTGAATCTTGTCGTCGATATCCGCGCTGAACATGGACTTGATGATAACGCTCAGGGTAAGGCGCATCATCTCCTCGTCCAAATCAAGGGGCTGGCCGTTTTGTGCATTTTGCTCCCATTTTTGGATGAAGGATTCGATTACTCCGCTCGCTGTGGTGGTAAGCGCGGCAAGTCTCTCGCGGTGAAAGGCTGGCTGGAGCAGCCGTCTCTCGCGAAGCCAAAAATCCCCGTCGATCAATGGCAGTCCATTTCCCAGCAGGACGCGGCCGGTTTCCACACTCCTACCACGGATGTAATTCTTGTAGTTATCCTGAAGAATGTACTTAACGTAATTGGGATTTGTAATAAGGAAATATGTTGAATTGAGTAGTTTGAATTGCGCAATCCCACCAAACTCACGCGAAGTTTTGGTAAATAATCCAAGCATATCACTGACCATTTCAGGCATCACGCCCAGGATAGGCAGTCCGCGAGGGCCAGGAATGGTTTTATGAGGCGTTTGAGTCTGGATTGTCATAATGTAACAGTTTATGAAATTTTACCAGTTAATCATCGTCATTAAAGGGAAAACTGGAGCAGGCATCTATTCTGGTTATTTGGTAAGGCTTGAAAAGTTGACGGAAACTCCTATAATACTCTTATCACCCCACTTTGGAACTGAATGAACTAACATGAAACTTCAATATAGCGAACTCGACAACAATATCCGATTTATCAAACTCATTGGCTCATTGGACATGACAGGGACCTATAGTATAGAGGTTGAATTTGTCCGTCACTGTGAGGGGGATGGCGTTTTTGTGATTGTAGATCTATCCAGGGTGAATTATCTTTCCTCCATCGGTATACCCATGTTAATCAATACAGCCAAATCAATGATCAGCCGCGGGGGGAAAATGGTGTTGCTCAGCCCTCAGCCAAATGTCGCTGAGGTGCTGGATATCGTTGGCATTCAGCAGATCATTGCTATCTACACCGACCTTGAGTCTGCAATGGCAGCGCTGGACTCAAATATTGGCGCCGAGTAATTTCAGTTCGATATCATCTTCTGAAAGCCTCACCACTTTTTCGAACCTGAGCCCGATCTTTTCCAGCACGCGGATGGAAGCCTGGTTTTCAGGGTCAGTGATGGCTATCAGTCGTTTCAAACCAACAACATCCCGCGCGTATTCCTTGACAGCCAGCGCCGCTTCGACTGCATATCCTTTGGACCAAAACTCTGGAAGAAATGCATAACCGATATCAACATCTTCCAGTTGGTCCCGTTTTATCAGACCACACATACCGATCGACTTGCCTGACTCTTTCAGAATAACCAGATAAAGCCCAAATCGATTTTTTTCATAACTGGCAATCGGCACTCTCAAAATATAAGAACGCGCGTCCTCCAACGTCCGCACGCCTCGATCACCGATATTCTGAATAAAAGATGGCTCATTCAAAAGTCTAAGAATGAAATCTGCATCTTCAAAAGTGAATTGACGGAGAACCAGTCTTTCCGTTTCAAGAATTTTCATACTTGCCAGAATCCATCGTGGACTCTTCGGGCTTCTAGTCTGAGTTCCAGTGCAGGACCTTCCACGTGGACGTGCCGTTGACTTCGCGAAAATACCTCACGACAAGGAAGCAACAAATGGTCAGGTGAAGGACCAACCATGTCATATAAATCAGTCTCGCCTAATGCATAGACAACGCGCCTCACATTTCCCCAATGGATCGCACCTGCGCACATCGCGCAGGGTTCCGTGCTGGTATAGAGTGTACAAGAT
>DAINRK010000389.1:0-4856 GCA_036741855.1 Anaerolineales bacterium | reverse complement strand
GGAATAATGTTTTACGGGCGTATCCAGAAATCTTTCAACGCCCGAAAAAGCGACGATTTCATCGAATTTGCGATCGATTTCGCGGCGGCTCATGCCCAGGATTGCGCCGTTCAAATAGATATTCTCCCGCCCGGTTAGTTCGGTGTGGAATCCGGTCCCAACCTCAAGGAGAGATCCGGCGCGCCCAAACAACTCTACTCGTCCACGTGTGGGTTTTGTTATTCGTGAAAGTATTTTGAGGATTGTACTTTTCCCGGCCCCATTATGACCTATGATCCCGACCGCCTCTCCATGCTTTATTTCAAAGGAAACATCATCCAGCGCCCAAAATTTTCTTGCATTCGAATTCGATCTGGTGTTGAACCATTTGAGCGGGCTACGCAACGAGGAAGAAATTGCTTCACGCAGCGTTAAATTGGTACTGCGAGTACCAAGACTATATTGTTTTGAAAGGTTTTCTACGCGGACTGCAATATCACTCATTAGATCACATCCGCAAAATTATTTTCCATTTGACGGAAATAATAGAGTCCGCTGATGAACATTGCCAGCACAACGATGGCTGAAACTCCTATCATCAAACCACTCTGTATTTCCATACCCAATAAGGCCCAACGAAATCCATCCACCACGCCTGTCATCGGGTTCAATCCATACAGTAAGCGCCAAGCTTCTGGAATCAGTGAGCTGGCGTAGGCAATTGGTGTGGCATACATCCAGAATTGAGTAAGGAATGGCACAATATAACGCACGTCGCGATATTCCACGCTAAGCGCCGAAAGCCAGATTCCCACTGCCAATGCACTGAGGAGAGCCAGCAACAAAAAGAGGGGAAGATACAAGATCGCCAGCGTCGGAATGATATGATAGTATGCCATCATGCCAAGCAAAACCAGGAAAGCAATTGCAAAATCCATCACACCAGCCAAGGTAGAGGCAAGTGGAATAATCAAGCGGGGAAAATATACTTTGCTAATCAAATTTTGGCTGTTAATAAGACTGTTGCTTGAGTTGGTCAGCGCAAATGCAAACAATTGCCAGGGAAGGAGAGCCGTATAAGTAAAAATTGGATAGGGGATTCCATCCGAGGGTAATTTTGCTAATTCTCCAAAAATAATGCTAAAAATAATCATGGTGAGCAATGGTTGCAAAATTGCCCAGGCCGCTCCAAGCGCAGTCTGCTTATAGCGCAATTTGATATCGCGCCAGGCAAGGAAAAACAGCAACTCACGATAGTGCCAAAGTTCCTTGAGATCCAGTGCCGCCCAGCCGCGTGGAGGTTCAATTACGATGTGTGCTTCGGATGAAGCTACGACCCTGGAGGAATTTGGCGATATATTTTCCACAGCTTCTAGCCCTTGCGCTGAATGAGTTCGTAATCCTGCCCTGTGGAATTTAGGATCACACCCTTTGGATTATCTAACACCACTACTCCATTCTCAATACAAGTCAATCGAAGAATATCCATAACTTCATCATTGCCTTGCAGATAGACCTCCGTTATTCCTCGCTGTTGGAGTTCAGACACAATCGACTTGGCCTTATCACGCAGGGAAACATAAACTTTCAGAGAATCACGCATATAAAGCAGGGCGCGTTTGGAAAAGACCCTCATTCCTTCAGAAGTCAGATCATATTGCAGGCGCGTACGATCCAGGTGGGAGACCTTGATCCAGCCGCGATGAATGAGGCGCTTGATATACCAGTTCACACTGCCTACAGCAATCCCAAGCCTTGCCGACAAACTTGCCTGGGTCACCAAAGAATCCTGGGCGATTTCATTCAATAAGGCGTATTCGTGTTGTTTTACATCTTCCATGGGCTTTGAGCATTCAGTTTCTGAATTCTCACATGGAAATTCCCCACTGTCAAGGACAAACAAAAGTTATGGAGCTATGCCCAGCAGATACTCGCCGTATGAATTTCCCGCGAGCACCTTTCCCAGTTCGCGCAACTGCTCCAGCGAAATATAGCCCATGCGATAAGCAATTTCTTCCGGGCACGAGATCATCAATCCCTGCCGTTGCTGGATCGCCTCAATAAACATCGCCGCCTGCAATAATGATTCGTGCGTGCCCGCATCCAACCAGGCAACACCACGCCCCAGTACCTTCGCTTTCAACCGCCCATCTTTCAGATAGGCCTTGTTCAGATCTGTGATCTCCAATTCGCCGCGCGCCGAAGGCTTAATGGATTCAGCCATCTGTACTACCTGATCATCGTAAAAATATATGCCGGGCACAGCATACGTGGAGCGAGGATTGGCTGGTTTTTCTTCAATACTAAGGACGTTGTATTGGTCATCAAACTCTACAATTCCATAACGTTGTGGGTCAGTCACTTTATATCCGAAAATGATCGCGCCTTCCGTTAATAAGGCGCACTCCCGCAACAGCGCAGGCATACCCTGGCCGTAAAAGATGTTATCGCCAAGAATCAAGCATACAGGATTTCCTGCAATGAACTCACGCCCCACCAGGAACGCATCGGCGAGACCGCGCGGCTCACTCTGTTCAGAATACTCAAATTTGAGTCCCCATTGTGAACCATCCTTTAGTAGTTCCTTGAAGGAAGGTACAGCCTCGGGTGTACTAATGATCAGGATCTCACGTATGCCTGCCAGCATCAGCATTGAAAGCGGATAATAAACCATCGGCTTATCATAGACAGGCAAGATTTGTTTGCTGATGGCAATCGTTAGCGGATAAAGACGCGTACCTTTCCCACCAGCCAAAATAATCCCCTTCATTTGGACTCCTTTTGAGCGCGCCATGCATAGTTCTTCTCGATCCATTCGGAAAATGAACCACCGCTTGCCTGATCTATCCATTCCGGATTCGACAAATACCAATCAACTGTTTGACGGAGTCCCGCTTCGAACCGGACCTCAGGCTGCCAGCCTAATTCGCGCGTGATCCTCGCTGAATCGATCGCGTAGCGACGGTCATGTCCCGGGCGATCAGTCACAAATTGAATCAGTTCCGTATAACTTTTCAAGCCGCGCTCCCGCAATTGTGGGACTTCAATTGGCGGGGCAATGTCATCGAGAATGCTACAAATCTTGTTCACCAGGTTGATATTCTTCTGTTCATTGTTTGCGCCAATGGCATACTCCCCACCGACTCTCCCTTTTTCAAATGCCAGCCTCACAGCTTTGCAATGATCTTCCACATAAATCCAGTCACGGACATTCGAGCCATCTCCATATACAGGCAAGGATTTACCCGAGAGCGCATTCAGGATCATCAACGGAATCATCTTCTCCGGGAATTGATATGGTCCATAGTTATTGGAACAATTGGTGATAATTGTTGGCAAGCCATACGTATGATGATAGGCGCGGACAAAATGATCGCTGGACGCTTTCGATGCCGCGTATGGAGAATTCGGCGCGTAGGGTGTCTCTTCGGTGAAATAACCATCCGCGCCAAGCGAGCCAAAGACTTCATCAGTGGAGACATGAAGGAAACGGAACTCCCGCTTCTTTTCTTCAGCCAGTGTTGAATAATAAACCCGAGCTGCTTCAAGCAGGCGATAAGTGCCAACTACATTGGTCTGAATAAAATCTTCAGGGCTGACGATCGAACGGTCAACATGCGATTCAGCCGCGAGATGAAAGATTCCTTCAGGCTGATATTGCTTGAATAATGACGAAACCAGTTCACGATCTGTGATGTTTCCTTTTACAAACACATAATTTGGATTCCCATCCAAATCCGCCAGTGAAGACGCGTTCGCAGCATAGGTAAGTGCATCTAAGTTCACTACACGATATGCTTTACTATTGATTAATAACCTCACCATATTGGTTCCGATGAATCCATTTCCGCCTGTTAAGATCACTGTCTTTTTTTCGGTCATATTTATCCTTTTATGGTTCTTTCATACTTTTGTTTCAAATTTCGCCTCAATAAGATGACTCTCTTTTCCTGTTATTTCTACAAATATGCTTTCATACTGTTCTGCAATGCGGGTGATATCAAAGGACTTTGCTTTTTCCAAACTGGCATGACGCAATGATAACAGGTGGATTGGGTCTTCCAGCAAATTTCGTAACTTTGCTGAAAAACTGACGGTATCATTGGGCTCGATCAAATACCCATTCCGGGCTTCATCCACCAGATCAACGAATCCACCAACGCGGCTGGCTATGATTGCAAGTCCTTTGGCTAAAGCTTGCACGCCCACAACAGGCAAGCCCTCTGAAAGGGATGGCATGAACAAAATGTCACTCTGGTCGAACCACTGCATCACCTCTCCGGGTGAAATCCAGCCCGTGAGTATGAAACGATCTTCCAAATTTGATTCGACAATCATTTTTTTTATATCTGGCATAAGTGGACCATCGCCGATCATCACACATGTCCAGGACAGCTCCACAATTTCCTGTAATGTCTGAACCACCTGTAAAGGGTCTTTTTGTGGCATAAACCGTCCCGCAAAAACGATCACAGGAGGTTCATGAGCTTGAATCGATTTTGGTCTCAGGGCGTTTACGTCAACACCATTTGGGATGACCAGAATTTCCTCTGAATAGTTTTGGAGTGCAAGTTCACGAGTAAATTGGCTAACAGCCACTCTGACACTCGCGTCATGCCAGATGGAATGGGTAAATGGAAAAACCCATCGGAACCATTCCGTTGTTTTTTCAGGCACACCACCGGGAACATCACCAAGGTGGGCAGTCAATACGTAAGGAATTCTGGTGATCTTTGAAAGCATCCATGCCAGTGCACCAGCAGGTACGGCAAAGTGAACGTGGATCAATTCCGGTTGGAACGCGCGAATTAAACGGAAGCCCACCCAAAGTCCCGCGAGAACGTAGGCAGCCATCGTCAGAAAACCCGCGCGATAAG
>DAINRK010000388.1:1146-4872 GCA_036741855.1 Anaerolineales bacterium | reverse complement strand
CTCCTATCGCGCCGCGATTCCTTTAGCACAGGAGCAAATTGGCGTCATGATGTCCATTCTCAAAATGAGAGGGCAACCCGTTGAAAGCTTTCTCGATCTGGGCTGTGGTGATGGAATCCTCGGCGCGGCGATTCTAGGTGAATATCCATCCGCTCGCGGTGTGTTTGTTGATTTCTCAGAGCCCATGCTTGAACAGGCACGCGAGCAACTCAAGGACTACGCAGGTCAACTCCTGTTTGAAAATCTTAACTATGGCGATCCCATCTGGATCAACAGAATGCAGGCTGAGGCCCCGTTCGATGCGATTGTCTCTGGCTATTCCATTCATCATCAGCCAGATGATCGCAAGTATTCCATCTATCAGGAAATATTTTCTCTGCTGAAACCTGATGGATGGTTCATCAATATTGAACATGTTTCATCAGCGGCACAACTCAATATTGACTTATTCGAGAATCACTTTATCTCTTCCCGTTATGCGATTGAACAACGCAATAGTGGCTCACGCACCTTTGATCAACTTGCTGAAGAATATAAGAACCGTCCGGACAAAGCCGCAAATATTCTAACTCCCACAGAGCTTCAATGCGATTGGCTGCGCGAGATCGGCTATGAAGAAGTAGACTGCTACTTTCGCATCTATGAACTCGCTGTGTTCGGTGGACGCCGACCCATATAGTGATATGTCATTGCGAGGAGCGAATGGCAGTGAGTGACGAAGCAATCCCCTTGTTAACTGGAGATTGCTTCGGGATTTCGATGCTATCGCATCTCAACCCTCGCAATGACATAAAGGAAATACAATGGCTCAATTTACAAACCTTACCTCGCGTGTGATATGTTTACCTGTCAATGATGTTGACACGGATCAGATCATCCCAGCGCGCTTTCTTAAAGCTACCGACAAAAATGGCATGGGCGATCATCTCTTCGCCGATTGGCGTTATAACGCCGATGGCTCTCCGAAATCAGACTTCGTCCTCAACAAACCCGAATCGGCAGGCTGTAAGATTCTTTTGGCAGGTGACAACTTTGGGTGTGGTTCGAGTCGTGAGCATGCTCCCTGGGCGCTTACCGCATTCGGATTCCAAGCGGTGATCAGCACATCCTTTGCAGATATTTTCCGCAGCAATTCCCTTAAGAACGGGCTCATCCCGATCGTGGTGGATGAAGAGACTCACAAATTGTTGTTGGACTTTATTGAGGAAGTGCCGAATGCCGAATTTGCAGTTGACCTTGAAACGCAAACCTTATCTTATTCGCATGGCTCCGTAAAATTTGCGATCGATCCGTTCAATAAGACTTGTTTGTTGAATGGCGTAGATGAACTTGGCTATATCATGGGCTTTGATAAAGAAATCGCTGAATTTGAGGCACAACTTAGTTAGCCACAGAGAGCATAGAGACTCTGAGAAAAAACACTCAAAAAGCTCTGCGGTCTCTGTGGCTGAGCATGGATAACCTATGGAACAAATCCAAATCTACGACACCACCCTACGCGATGGGACTCAATCTGAAGGCTTCACGCTTTCAAGCAATGACAAGATACGCATCGCGCATAAACTGGATGAACTCGGTGTTGCCTTTATTGAGGGCGGCTGGCCCGGTTCGAATCCCAAGGATGTTGAATTCTTCGAACGAGCCCGCGATCTGCAATGGAATAACGCGCTCATCGCTGCATTCGGTTCCACATGCCGAGTCAAAGGCGGACCCGAGGATGATGCCAACATCAAAGCCTTGCTTGATTCTCAAACCCCCGTCTGTACGATCTTCGGCAAGACATGGACTCTTCACGTTAAAGAAGTCCTTCTGACTACATCGGAAGATAACCTTCGGATTATCGAGCAATCTGTTGCTTATCTCAAAGCCAATGGTAAACGCGTGATCTATGATGCTGAACATTTCTTCGATGGCTATAAAGCGGATGCATCCTACGCGCTCGAAACATTACAAGCCGCGATTCGTGGCGGTGCAGAAACTGTAGTACTGTGTGATACGAATGGCGGCACTTTGCCCTGGGAACTGGAACGCATCATTCAGGACCTCAAGCCTGCTCTCAATCATCCGTTCGGGATCCACACCCATAATGACTCTGAGTGTGCTGTCGTCAACTCTCTTACAGCGGTGCGTGAAGGCGCGATCCAGGTTCAGGGAACCATTAATGGAGTCGGCGAACGTTGTGGAAATGCCAATTTGATTTCAATCATGGCTGATCTTGAACTTAAGATGGACTATCAGTGCTTGCCGGCCGGGAAGATCGATTGTCTTTATGAACTCTCACACTTTGTGGCAGAAGTGGCAAACATCACGCCAGACGAGCATCTACCTTTCGTTGGCAAATCCGCTTTTGCTCATAAGGGCGGAGTACATGTCGCTGCAATGAGGCGCAGTGCAAAATCCTATCAACATGTGGAGCCTGAATTGGTCGGCAACAAAATGCGCGTTGTTGTTTCAGATCTTTCTGGTCGTGGAAACTTATTGAGCAAAGCTGAAGAGCATGGCGTAGAAGTCGAAGGCGAGGAAGTCCTTCCAGTTCTCAACGACATCAAAGAGTTGGAAGCACGCGGCTTCTCTTTTGAGGCTGCAGAAGCCTCTGTAACCATGATGTTGAAGCGACAGGAATATGGCTATAAGCCGCCTTTCGAACTCGTTGACTTTTTTGTGAATGTTGAGCATCGTCAGGGACGCGGCATCTTTGCTGAGGCAATGGTCAAGGTGCGCGTACAGGGTGAATTGCTTCACACTGCCGCGGAGGGAAATGGTCCCGTCAATGCGTTAGACAATGCATTGCGTAAGGCTCTTCTTGGATATTATCCTCAACTCGCCGATTTTCATTTGTCTGATTACAAGGTCCGTATTTTAGATTCAGATCATGGTACGGAAGCCATTACCCGCGTATTGATCGATACGCGTAACAGCACCACACGCTGGAGCACGGTCGGCGCGAGCACAAATATCATCGAAGCCAGTTGGCGCGCGCTGGCAGATTCTATGGAATACGGTTTGATGGTGGCACATTGAAAGCCAATATCACCCTCCTTCCTGGCGATGGCATCGGACCCGAAGTAGTCGGTGAAGCCGTGGGTGTGTTGGATATCATCGCTAGCAAATTTGGCCATACTTTCAATTTTCAGGAACGCCTGATGGGCGGATGCTCCATTGATAAGTATGGCTCATCACTCACTGATGAAACCTTGGCCGATTGCCAATCAGCAGATGCGGTTCTGCTCGGCGCGGTGGGCGGACCGAAATGGGATGACCCAAGCGCCAAAGACAGACCCGAACGTGGCCTGCTCGCTCTCCGTAAAGGACTTGGTGTGTTCGCGAATCTTCGACCTGTCAAAGTGCATCCTGCCTTGATTGACTCTTCCCCCCTTAAGCCTGAAAAGCTCCAAGGCGTGGATATCCTTGTCGTGCGCGAGTTGACAGGTGGTTTATATTTCGGTCAGCCCAAAATGCGCGAGATGAAAGATGGCAGAGAACGCGCGGTGGATACACTTGAATACTACGATTACGAAATCTGTCGTGTGATGGAGCTGGCCTTTAACCTCGCACGTGGAAGAAAAAAGAAAGTGACATCTGTAGATAAAGCAAATGTACTTGAATCATCGCGATTATGGCGCCAGCTTGCGACTCAAGTTGGAAGAGATAATCCTGATGTGGAATTGGAGCATGTGCTTGTGGATACCGCAGCCATGCGATTGATCACCGGTCCAGCGTGGATGG
>DAINRK010000388.1:0-1136 GCA_036741855.1 Anaerolineales bacterium | reverse complement strand
CCTTTACCTCCGCGCAGCGCTACGGGCTGGCGCCGGCCTCGGCGGAGGCGGAAGCCCCGGCGCTCCTCACCCACCCCGTGAAGGTCGTAGAGGAGAGCGCGGAGATCCAGAAGAACCAGGCCCTCTTCGAGGCCGTCTCGGGAGAGGGCACGCCGTTGCCCACGCCGCGGATCGTCCTCACGGACGAGGCAAGTGTTTTGGCGGGATCGATGGGGATGTTGCCCTCCGCTAGTTTATCGGAAGCAGGCGCCGGGTTATATGAACCGATCCACGGATCAGCGCCAGATATTGCAGGCAAAGGCATCGCAAATCCCGTTGGTACAATATTATCTTGTGCATTGCTATTGCGATACTCATTAAAACTGGAAGATGAGGCTGTGTCTATTGAAAAAGCAGTAGAGCAAACCATTACGGATGGCGCGCGTACGGTAGACATCGGCGGCAAGTTGACCACCCGTCAAATGACGGATGAAATTATTAAAAGAATAGGAGAGTGAATTATGGGCATGGAATCCAAATTTATCTGGAAGGATGGGGAGTTGGTAGAGTACGAAAAAGCTACCGTTCACATGTTGACACCAGTAATGCATTATGGAGCGGCAGTCTTTGAAGGGATTCGCGCATACCAGACTGCAAGGGGACCAGCGGTCTTTCGTTTGCGCGAGCACGCAGAACGTTTGCTGGAATCGGCGGAGATTTTCGGTTTTCGCGATTTGCCTTACACGACAGATGATGTGGTTACCGCTGTGAAAGATACCGTGCGCGCAAATGGATTCGATGAATGTTACATTCGCCCATTGTTGTATCTGGATGGTGGCGCGTGGAATCTGAACATCGACGCAGGCAAACCTGCCATGATGATTGCTGTGTGGCAATGGTCGAATTATCTGGGCGAGGAGGCGCTCGCAAAGGGAATCCGTGCGAATATCTCGTCGTACACGCGGCATCATCCGAACGTCAGCATGACCAAAGCGAAGATAGCTGGCAATTACGTCAACAGCATTTTGGCGAAAACCGAGTCAGTGCGACTCGGGTTTGAAGAAGCCATTATGCTCGACCCGCAGGGATACGTTGGTGAATGCACAGGGGAGAACCTTTTTGTAGTGCGAAAGGGCAAGATCTTCACACCCTCTACG
>DAINRK010000387.1:0-4880 GCA_036741855.1 Anaerolineales bacterium | reverse complement strand
GGCTTTGATCGCGTCATAAGCAGTCGCGGCGTTTTCGATTTGATTGAGACCCAGCAAAGGAATGCTTGCGTCAAATTGTGATTGCTGCCCATGAAAGAGGAAAGAGGAAAGATGGAAACTTTGACCATCCAGAGATGAGTTCAAACGTTCAAACTTTACGTCGCGACCTACCAGTGTAAACTCGCATCCCCTTAGTTTGGCTACGCGCTCCACAACTTCTAGTGCTTCTTCCTTTTGCGGGGCGGATACAACTGGAACGCCTTCCTTAATAATGCCTGCTTTCTCACCCGCGATCTTAGTAAGCGTATCTCCTAATACAGCCATGTGATCATAGGATAG
The DNA here is from genome assembly GCA_036741855.1 of Anaerolineales bacterium. Taxonomy (GTDB): domain Bacteria; phylum Chloroflexota; class Anaerolineae; order Anaerolineales; family Villigracilaceae; genus Defluviilinea. Next base: position 4,541 of record DAINRK010000387.1, on the reverse strand, counting down.
TGATGTGATCACAGAAACTTTCGGCATGACTATATTGGTCGCGTCCAATCTCCCGCCCAGACCGACTTCTATCACTGCCGCATTGACATTATTTCTGGCATAAGCCAAAAATCCCAGCGCGGTAGTAATTTCGAAAGTTGTCAACTTGGGAATTTTCGCAACAGCCGGTTTGATTTCTTCAACCAACTCGATCAACTGCTCGTGTGAAATTGGTTCTCCATTAATTCGGATTCGCTCTGTATAATCCAATAAATGTGGCGAGGTATACAACCCAACTGTATATCCCGCCGCGTGCAACGCCGAAGCGCACAATGCGCAAACTGAACCTTTGCCTTTTGTCCCCGCGACGTGGATGATGGGATATTTCTCGTGCGGATTGCCAAGTTCTTCCATCAACGCGAACATTCGGTCAAGGTTGAACTCCGCCTTGGCAATTTCGGAGGAATGTTTGAGGCTATAATCTACGAATGAGTAAAGATAGTCGAGGGCCTTGTTGTATTGAATTTCAATGTCGGTCATGCGAGGGATTGTAATCGGCGGGTAAGTCAGGTGCAAGAGGCACAAAACTCATTACAGCAATAAATAGAAGGCTAAATGAACGAGATAAAAAAACTTGAAGAAGCAAAATACTTTTATTCCAAGATGTTAGACAAGCAATTGAATAAGGATATTTTTATTTTTAATCTTAGCGCTTTCCTTTCAGCAGCACGTTCGGTCTTACAATATGCGCTGAAAGAAGCATCAAATAATTTAGGCGGGCAAAAATGGTATGACAACATTATGATTTCCAATCCGGTATTAAAGTTTTTCAAGGATAAAAGTGATATAAATATTCATACTGAACCCACTCTTCCTAAGGCACACTATAAATTATACGCAGAAGGTGGTGTCTACATGCTTGGCTCTTTGTCAGCAGTTGCCTATGATAAGGATGGAAAAATAAAACAACAGATAGAGAATCAAACAAATCCTAGTATCAAACAAGAGAAATTAAACCAGAAATCAAAACCAATGCCAAACCAAGTGAAATATCTATTTGATGGTTGGGTAGGTAACGAGCATGTCTTAACTCTTTGCAAAAAGTATATTCAAGCCCTCGAGAAGACCATCCAAGATGGCGTTGCGCAGGGGCTTATAACCGGCCGGTAAGATAAGCTATGGAATCCTGTTTCATCTGCCGCAAACACAAAGGACAAGAAGCTACGCCTCCAGGTGGGTATATCTACGAAGATGACCATTGGATGGCCTGCCACGCGCCTGCGAATTTGGGTCCGTTAGGCACATTGTTCATCGAGTCAAAGCGGCATTTTCTTGATTATGCCGAAATGACAGACGAAGAGTCCGCTACGCTTGGGAATGTGATGAAGAAAATCTATCACGCGCTCAGATTGCATACAAACGCGGAACGGATCTATCAAGTTACTCTGATAGATGGAGTGCCACATTTTCATAGCTGGCTTGTGCCACGCAGGAAAGATGACACTGAACGCGGAATGAAGTTCCTTGCAAGAGATGATTCGTGTAACGAGGATGATGCGATTGAGCTAGCAAATAAATTACATGAAACAATGAGTCAATAAAAGTGGAATTTCAATGGATGTAAGATATTATGAAGATGAAAGATCGATTAGTGCCGAATTATTCAGGGATTCGGACGGCTCTGTTTTTCAGTTGATCGCGGATGAATTAACTGAATTCTTCAATGTTCAGTGGAAAACTAAACTTGATGGTTTCGACCAGAGATATTGGGATTTTGAATTCAAGGGAATTATTCTAACCTTACAACTTGAACACTATTCGGGGATTAGTGTCGTCGTTAAAAAACCCGAGAGGGATATGGAAAGTGCAAAGCAAGTTTTGGAGGAAATCGGAGATTATTTCAAGACTTGGAATCCAGCAAATTAGGAACTATGCTTGCCACTCTCACTATTCACCTCCACATCCCTGCCTGTACCTCTTTAAAAGAAAAACGCGGACGGATCAAGCCGCTGATCTCTCGTTTGCATCGCGAGTTCAACGTCTCTGTGGCGGAGATGGATTTGCAGGATAAATGGGACGAGGTCGTGATCGTCTGCGCGATGGTTGGAAACGAGCGCGGGTATGTAGAGTCCGCTTTGCAGAATGTAACAAAATGGGTGGAAGGAAATTGGACGGATGGAGATGTGTGGGAAACGAGGATTGAAGTCCTGTAAACAGGTAAACAACTACGCAAGAAGGCAGGCGCCCTGTTTACTTGGTTCCGTGTGTACTTGTATAAGTATTACGCTGTCTCGCGCGGCGAGCGCATTTCATCCAGTCTCTGACGCAATTCAATCTTTCGCTCGTCCGCTGCATGACGGACATCGCTAAAGAAATTTTGCCCACGCTCACGTAGTTGAGAGCGTAGATGATCTCCAGATTCAGGGGCCATTAACAGCGCGATAGTCGAGCCTACCAGGCTCCCAATCGCGATGCCGATCATAAAACCAAACATTCTTCTCATTAAGTTTCTCCTCTTTATGATGTCATTGCGAGACCCGCTTCGCGGGTCGTGGCAATCTCCGACTGGACGGGGAGTTGCTTCTTCGGCAACGAACGCCTCCTCGCAATGACATAAATTTTTTGATAAATTTATTATAGATGAAATTCGAGTTTTGTGGAATAATTGAAGCACCGCGCGCATCCGCTTTGCGTGAGCGCGACGGCATCATATCAAAGCTGTCCAATTGTGGCAAAAAGAGGGATTGTCACACCAAACGGCTCCTACCATTTTGGAGGATACCATGTCTACATCTGTACCCATTTCCACGAGCGCGCCTGCGATGCGCAAGAAGGTAACTACACTTACCTATCGTCAGAAGAAAGAGCGTGGTGAGATCATCACCATGCTGACCGCGTACGACTATCCCACAGCCTTAGCGATGGACAAGGCGGGAATCGATTCTATCCTAGTCGGCGATTCGCTCGGGATGGTGGTGCTCGGTTATGAGAACACACTTCCCGTCACAATGGAAGAGATGCTCCATCACTGCCGCGCAGTGGCCCGCGGTGCGAAGACTGCGCTTCTTATCGGCGACATGCCCTTTATGTCGTATCAAGTCTCTGTGGAGGAGGCAACGCGTAATGCGGGCCGTTTCCTGCAACAAGGCGGCATGGACGCAGTCAAGCTCGAAGGCGGAGGCGAACGTGCAAATGCCATCCGTTCGATCACCAGCGCAGGGATTCCCGTGATGGGACATCTTGGGCTCACCCCACAATCTGTCAATCAACTGGGCGGATTCCGCGCGCAAGGTAAGACTGCTACTGCCGCAAAACGACTCCTGGAAGACGCGCTTATTCTCGAAGAGGCCGGCTGTTTCAGCATTGTGCTTGAATCAGTCCCTGAGCGCCTGGCGGAGTTGATCTCGAAGAAAATTTCCATCCCCACTATTGGCATCGGCGCGGGCGCGGGTTGTGATGGCCAGGTGTTGGTGACACACGATTTGCTTGGCTTGTTCGATCGTTTCACGCCCAAGTTTGTTAAGAAGTATGCGAACTTCCATAACGAGATGCAAAAGGCTTTTGCTGATTACATTGAAGACGTGGAAACCAAGCGCTTCCCTGCTCCCGAGCATACGGTTGAGATGAAAGATGAAGAGTGGGAAACATTATTGAAGGAAATTAGCTAAATCAACATTTCATTGCGAGTGGCGCTTTACCGCCACTCGCAATGAAATAATATCTTGATGAACAACATCCTGATCGTTGGCACAGGCGCGCTTGCCACGCTGTTCGCCGCGCGGCTTACGCAAGCGGGATATCGTGTCACTCTGCTTGGCACATGGAAAGAGGGAATTGACGCATTACGCAAGAGCGGTGCGCGACTAATCGATACAAATGGAAATGAACAACAGTTCGAAGTGAGTGCGACAGATGATCCACGTGAATGTTTAGGCGCACAATATGCGCTCGTGCTTGTCAAAGCCTGGCAAACGGAACGCGCCGCAGGACAACTGAAAGAATGCCTAACGGACGACGGGCTTGCTGTCACCCTCCAAAACGGACTCGGGAATTATGAAACGCTCACGCGCAGCCTTGGTTTGAATCGCGTTGCCCTCGGCAGCTCCACTACTGGGGCGACTCTGCTTGGGCCTGGTCAGGTAAAAGCAGGCGGGGAGGGAGTCATCTCCGTTGAACGGAATCCATCTCTGGGTCCGATTGAGGCGGCGTTGAGATCTGCTAAGTTCAATGTTCAAATCGTTGATGATGCTCAATCCCTCATCTGGGGAAAATTGGTGATCAACGCCGCGATCAACCCATTGACCGCATTGCTGCAAATCTCCAACGGTGAATTATTGAATCGTCCAGCGGCCCGCGAAATGATGGCAGAGTTAGCATGCGAAGCCGCGCAGGTCGCAAACGCTGAGAATATTGGCTTGCCCTTCAGTGACCCCATTGAAGCAGCAGAAGATGTAGCGCGCAAAACCGCTGCCAACCATTCATCCATGCTGCAGGTTGTACTTCGCCATGCGCCAACCGAGATCGATGCGATCTGTGGCGCAGTGGTAAAGACGGCCCAAAAA
>DAINRK010000386.1:0-4895 GCA_036741855.1 Anaerolineales bacterium | reverse complement strand
TATAATTTGTATGATGTCCGACAACATACAATGGCTTTCGTATAGGAGAACTTCATATGAATGAGGCGAGGGGCAAAATAATCATAGGAGCCGATCACTTTGGCTTGCCGTTAAAGCAAGGAATAATCGAGTATTTAGGTTTGCTTGGTTACCAGGTTGAGGATATTGGAGTCCAGGAAGATACGCCTGTAGATTATCCCGACATTGCAGCCGCGCTTGCAGAGATAGTTACACAGAAACAATTTGATCGCGGCATCCTCATATGTGGGACTGGGGCCGGAATGGCTATTGCAGCAAACAAAGTGCCCGGGGTCAGAGCGGTTTGCGTTCAGGATCCATACACGGCAGAGCGTGCACGCGCCAGCAATAATGCGCAGATCATTACCTTCGGCAGCCAGATCATCGGGATCGAAGTCGCTAAAAAACTGCTCGACATCTGGTTGAAGAGCGAGTTTCAGGGCGGAAGATCTGCTCCAAAAGTACAGAAGATTAACGACCTCGACCAAAAGTATCGGCTGCAGCGCGAGAGATAGGTTGGGTCAGCGTACATACCTGGCATCATAGTGCCAACTGAGGGAACCCATTAACTGATAGTTAACAACCTTCAGAGATATTCATAATCCATTTTCCGTCCCCCTTAAGGAGATTCCATGATTCGCAACTTCGATACCAAACTAGCTATTGATGGAGGAAAGCCGGTTCGTACGAAAGGACCGATCATCGAGCAAGACGTTTTTGACGATGAAGAGTTGGAGGCACTCATAGAGGTCGCTCGAAAAAAGCAGCTCAGGAGAGGTGAGGCTACTGAAGTGTACGAGAGAGACCTGGCTGAATGGTTTGGAGTGAAACATGCTATTGCTGTTTCCAGTGGGACGACTTCTCTTCACATTGCGTTGGCGGCATTCGGAATAGGTCCCGGGCAGGAGGTCATTGTTACGCCTTATACCTTCATTGCCTCCGATACATGCGTGCTGGAGCAAAATGCAATACCCATCTTTGCGGATATTGACCCTGAACATCTAGGACTAGACCCTGAGGATATCGAGCGCAAGATTACGCCACGAACGAAAGCAATTATCCCGGTCCATCTGGCCGGTAATCCGGTTGATATGGATGCAATCATGGATATTGCCCGCCGGCATAACTTATGGGTTCTGGAGGATGCCGCGCAATCATTGGGAGCCACTTACAAGGGGAGCAAAGTCGGCACAATCGGTCATGTCGGTTCCTTCAGTACTATTACCGGCAAAATAACGAATACAGGGGAGGGTGGCTTTGTCATCACCAATGACGATGATCTCTACGAGAAGATGTGGGGCTACATGGATTTCGCGCGGCGCAGGTCAATGGGGAAAGCATCGAAATATCATTGGGGGCTGCCCTGCACTAATTACAGGATTACGAATTTACAGGCCGCGATCGGCATTCAACAGATGAAACGAGCTGACTCGTTGATTGCTCGTCGCACAGAAAATGCGCGTTATCTATCAGCGCAGCTCAGTGACTTACCGGGCGTCATTGTTCCAGGTGACTCTGCGTGGGGCGAGCGAGTCTATTTTTATTACATTCTGCGTTTACTTCCTGAGGTTTTAGGGACCGACATGGTCAACTTCGCCATGGCCCTGGCATCTGAGGGTGTTTATGATCTCAATAATATCCGGACCACCCGATGGCTGATGCCTCAATATTTGGAACCATTGTTTTTGAACAAATCTGGTTATGGCGGAACCACGTGCCCATTTGAATGTCCGCTCTATGAGGGACACGTCGAATACAGGCAGGGGCTTTGTCCTACCGCAGAACGCGTATGCGAAGAACACTTCTGGTTAGCCAGTGTACATCCTCTGTTGGATCAAGAAGATTTAGATGACATCGCTATGGCTGTCCGAAAAGTTGTGTCAGCCTTTATGGAAAAAAAGGCCGCTAGTATTCCCATTAACTATGCAACCCCAGAAATTCGTGCTATGCTATGAAGATGCCCCTGGAGAGAACAGGTTAACAAATTTTCTGTTTGATGTGTGAGACCAACTGAAATGACTGATCCCAACGCAACCGATATAGGTCTCAAACCAATTCGTGAGTCAAGATTGTTGCCGCGATTGGTCGTCGAGCAGTTGCGCGCAATGATCCAAAGCGGAGAGCTTCCTGACGGATCACAGCTACCAAGTGAACCCGAGTTAGCGAAAGCGCTGAATATCAGTCGAAGTACGCTCCGTGCGGCCCTATCCTATCTCGAGAATGAAGGGACGGTTCTCCGCCGGAGGGGGATTGGCACTTTTGTAGCCGATCGACGCAGTCTGTACAATAATCTCAATATCAATTGGGGTGTAACGCAGATTATCAAAGCCACAGGGGCACTGCCTGGCACCTCGAAATTTCAATTTGATGTTCAGCCCGCCAGCCAACGTATGGAGGAAAGTCTACAGGTTCCTCAGGGCACACCTACCATTATCGTCGAACGCGTGCGCACTGCCGATAAAAAGCCCGTGTCAATATCGGTCGATCATCTTGCCGCATCTCGTTTAGGCAGTACGGCCAGCATGGAGGAAAGCATTGCGCGCTTCCGGGCATTTCTTGACGTTCACCAGTCGATCTATGAATATTTCGAAAAGGAATTGAACCTGGTCATCGATCATGCGACGGCCTGGTTGCGACCTATGATTGCAGATGCAAAAATAGCGAGAAGTTTAGATGTTCCTCTTCATTCACCGATTCTTTATTTGGAGCAGATTGATTATGATACCGAAGGAAACCCTCTTCTACTGACTGATGAATATTTTGCCGCTGATTCCTTTACCTTTTCAGTCCATCGATCACCCTGATTCAACAGGACATTGCTAAACTCCGAGAAGTGGATCATTTTTGTTTACTGACAATCAGACTTCTCATCTGGCTGCCTTTTCAAAAACAGGCAGCATTGCAAAGTAAGTTTGTCGATATTGTTCATACGCCTCCGAATACATTGACGTTATTGCAGGATTCGGCTCCATATGTTCACGAATCTTTACCAGGTGCTCTGTCACCTCTGTGAGACTGGTATATGCACCTATTCCTACCAATGCGAGGAAAGCGGCACCTAATGCTGTTGTCTCAGTGATCTCCGGCACATTCACCTGCAAACCTGTAACATCAGCCTTGATTTGATTCCATAATTTACTCTTCGCGCCGCCACCCACGACACGTAGTTCGCGCAAGTCTATTCCGGCAACTTGCATTTGCGTGATAATGTCGCGCACCGCATAAGCGGAGCCTTCAAGGAGAGCACGGATAAAATGGCCGCGCGTATGCGCCAGAGTAAAGCCTGCAAACGTTCCGCGAACAGCATCGTTCCATGTGGGTGCGAGCGCTCCTGTCAAACAGGGCAGAAAAATCAACCCGTCCGAAGCTGGCGCGACGAGCGCCGCTTCCAAATCGAGCGCGGCATATGTTTCGCCTGGTGTAAATTGGTCGCGGAACCAGCGATAATTGCCCCCAGAGACAAATCCTGGATTCTCCAGCAACCAGAGTTCCGCATCGGCGTGACAATGTGTTTCCACCAGTCGAGTCGGATCAAATGCAGGTTCAAAACTGGCTACGCAAACGGCCTCACCTGTTCCTGCAATATCACCCACAATGCCAGGCTTTATCACACCAGCACCAAGGCAGGCCGCGTGTTCATCCCCGCAACCTACCATTACAACTGTTTCGGGGCCAAGTCCTAGTTTCTCGGCCATATTTGGACGGAGCTTTCCCAGCGTAGTTGTTGCGGCGCCTATTGGCGCCAGCTTGTTCAAGTCAATGTCAAATGCATTTCCCATGATCGCGGACCATGTTTTTGTGTTCACGTCCATCAGCAAAGTGGATGAAGCATTCGAATAATCCACTCCTAACTCACCCGTAAGAGCATATCCCACATAACTGCCCGGGAGGAGAAAGTGTGCCGCTCGCTTATAGACCTCCGGTTGCTGATCGGCCAGCCACCGGATCTTTGGGGCGACGTGAGAAGGGTCAAGATTGAGACCGGTAAGCTGAAAGATTTGTTCTTCATCGAGACTTTGTCGAACACGTTGACACTGTGCACCTGCCCGGCGGTCCATCCAAATAATTGCCGGATGCAAGGGCCGGCCAGCCGCGTCAATGGGAATCACACCGTCAACTTGCGCGGCAAGGCCCAAAGCACGAACATTCCTGGCTGAGGTTCCGCTTTCCGAGAGCAACCGACGGAGACACAGGGCAAGTGCGTCCAACCAGCGATCCACAGGCTGCTCTGCTCGAAGCGGATGAGGATAATCAATAGCATATCCTTCATACGATTCGCAAATAAGCTCGCCCGTTGTAGAAAGCAAAGTTGCCTTGGTTCCCTGTGACCCGATGTCACAACCAATGACATAGTCCATGATTATTGCTGCTCCTGCCAATTTCATATTTCCAGCTCGTTCTCTTCAAAAGAACCATCCGGTTCAAACGTCTTTTTGAAGAGCAATGTGAAGTTTCGTGAAACGGCGACATATTCAACAGCAGGGGAAAACCTAAGAAGTTTCGCCAGATTGTTGACATTTCTCTTCTATAATGCTAAGATGATGTATGATGTCAGTTGTCATGATGACTAATATAGCAAACAGATACTTTACTGTCAACGCTTTTCGGATTTCAACCTTGTTCCTGGCTCAGCTTGTTGCGTATGAATAGGAAGCTAAATATTAACTGCACCATAACCTTGTCTTGATCCATTTTTCTGATTGTATAGAATAATTACACCAAACAACCGTGCACCTCTTTACGTTGAAACTACATCGCAAGCTCTCTGGTCGACATCTGGTTAAAAACATGGCACAGATCTTTCCCCAGCAGTTACAAAGCATCGGCCTTGCGCTTGACGAGCAAGGGCATACTTGTCAGCTGCCTTACGAGTTGAA
>DAINRK010000385.1:0-4897 GCA_036741855.1 Anaerolineales bacterium | reverse complement strand
CCATTTGGCCAAGTATATGAGCCTGCCAGGGAATGGATTTCTTGATCCGAACATCACGAATAGGTGTCTTTTGAGGTGTTGGCTCGGTTGGTACAGTTATGTATTGCCAACCACTTTTATGTTGATGAAGAATTCGATTTCGATGAATCCAACCACGCCTGATATACTGAACAGTGTCATAAATAATGAATAGATCCACATTGTAAAGCAGGTCAAAATAGCCCAAATATGGAAAGAAATAGGGTTGCATGATGGCAACTCTCATACCAAAAATCTCTCCAGTACTGTGCCTTTAACATCCTTAATTATTTCTTCTGATATACGTGGATCGAGTTCAGATCGCCATCTATCTTTTACACTCGGAGATTTATATACAGCATAAGCATTATCTATATGATGACTTTGGCTTAGTTCGATAAATTTAGCCACCTGCCCTTCCATTGTTAACCCAGCAAAAGAAAAGGCACGGTTTATTATTTCTATTGGCTTTGAAACAAGGTGCTCATATTGCAGGAGCAGGAAATTTTTAGGATATTTACGTTCAAAGACAATGAAAGAGGATGCAAGTTCCTTCCATTTTTCATAGCCGAAATACTCATCCAATCGTCCTTGATTCTTACTTGGTGCATGACGCCATTCAACCATAATATCCCACTCTCTCATGAATTCCTTCGGATTCTTCAGCCATGAATAAATTACAGCACAGGGATTACGAATTATCCCAATTGTTTTCATATTAGGAACAAGATTAATGAATTTCTCAATTAAGTAATGGTAACGCACCTCTTTCATGACCATTACACCGGGCTGATCTCTTTTGTAAAACGCCATGTTCGAGAGAGGAACAACCTCCTCCTGACGAGGCCATTTTCCTGATATGAAATCGTCATCGTTTACTTCATATAATTCGTTAAGAAATGCTCTTATCTCTTCAAGAGATGAATCGGGGCCGATCCTGCCTCGAAAGCGATGAGCAAAAAATGGTTGAAATTTATAGGCAACATCTGAATGCTTATTAAAAATTTGACCTAACCATGATGTCCCTGAGCGCGGAACACCATGAATCGAAACTACTTTGTGAAAGGTCATTACTTCTTGATCCTGACATCAAAACGATAATGCGCAGTGTAAGAGAACTCGTGCTGAGGTAAAAATTCACACTCTAAACCATAACTGCTACAAATCTGACGAATGAATGATTTTTCCCACCATGTGCCAATCGCTTCCGTACCTTGAGCTTTTCTCGCCTCATACTCACGTTGGCGCTCAGGCGTATCATAAAAATCCCAGATTTTATCCTTATCTGGAACACCACCAAACAACATTACTACATTTTCGTTTGAAAGAGCGAGTAGGGTTTGCATAAGATCAGAGAGTTCGTCTTCTTGAAAATATTGCAGTCCCTCATACATATAAATCTTTGAAAATGGTCCAGGTATCCGCAAATTCTCAAATGTAATATCTAACACCGACAGATTAAAATATTTGGTGTTATTAAGACTATGGTATTCCCGCGCGATTTCGATCAGAGGTTCTGAGAAATCAACCCCCACAATCGAATTACATTTCTCGCCTATGGCCGAGGTGATCAAACCATTTCCACAGCACAAATCCAATACATCATCAGTTTCAGTCAATTCCAATTTTTGAATCGCATCCAATACGATCCTGTCAAATTGCACCGATGTGATCGGCTCTCCTTGAACTGTTTTTGCAACCTGCTTTAAGAAATCATCTTTTGTAAATTGAGTGGGGAATCTATTCCAAAAGTCTTTCCAATCCATATCAGCCTTCATTAAATTAGCGTTAAGTATACCAAACTAGGTTCTGCAATAAATCCGAAGGGTGAGATATTCACCCGACTCGATTAAAGGTATCAATCACATCCATTACCTCGCGCTCAACTCAAGCAACAGAATGAATTCGTGTGACGGTCAACGTGCGTTATGAGCATAATTTCCGCAAGCAACCAGAGAATAGTGGGTATTTTCGTAAAGCGCCGGCCGTTGTGTTTTAAGTGTGGCAAGACTGTTCCAAATCGGGTCGGTATCTTTTATGAGCAGCGCATCAATCAAAAATTGTTGGCAAATATTGTCTATACTTTGCCAACGGGTTACATTCTGACGTGTGAACACTTTCCCAACTTCATCGACTAATTTATAAAAGTCATCCGGAGGAATGCCATATGCCAGGATATTTGAAACTATCATTTGATGCGTACCGTATAATCCACTTGCGCTATCAGTGAAATTTGTTGGGTTATTTTGAACGATGACATTGGCAGGAATATGATCACGCAGATAATCATATGCAAGACGTGCAGAGTAGGATCGTCGTCCGGTTTCTGACCCAGCCATTACTGGTGAGTAAACTCTTAAGAACACGGCATTAATAGCTGTTGTCAAAATCCCTAAGGTTATCATTATTCGTAGGACGGTGCTGGCTTTGGCGGTATTGCTTGAATTGATGGGGATAGGCGCTTTCATTTCATTGAATAGGAATACCTGTGTGACATCTACACCCCATATAAGCAACACAAATTGACCTGGCAGCCAACTACGCCAGCCAAGGTCATTATTTCCCAGCGTAGAACGCAGGCAGGAACAGATAAATATCACAACTGTTAACAGGAGAATTTCAGCGAGGTGAAAGGGATTTGAGATGTATGTCTTTTTGTCCTTAATCTTAAACCAATAGATTCCTGCTATAAAAAAGAATCCAAGCTCGACAAAATAGCCAACAGGCAATGCCATCAGCATTACAAGTGAACGCGAGATCGGGTGCCAATCCCTCACATAGGGCTCCAGGAATAAAACCGGGCGGAGCTCAAAAACGATCGGGGATTGCCATACTTCCAAGCCGCGCCCCTGCACTATTTCAGTCAGGAAGGGGCTTACTAGAATTATTGCCACTATTCCGGCCAGGATCATTGACAAGATCAGGCCGTGTTCCGTCTTTTGGAGAAGAAGCACAAAAAGCCAGATACACCAAAAGACTACAAACACAAAAGTAACCCACACTGAAAGCCCGAATGCAGAAGCAATCCCTAGTCCCGCAATGATTAATAAGATAAACTGTCTGGATTTCTTTTCCCCACGTGCAGATTGCGCAAGCATCATCGCGATCGAGACTGCAATTAGTGCGGCGATATGGTGGGGAATCCATAAATTTGATCCTACCCACTGACCAAGCAAAGTTAAGAAAGAGTATTCCAGGTTGCTCCAGGTGAGAGCAGCAAATTGCAGGGGGTTCGAATATATTGTATTGTCGACAGTGTTCCCCATTTTATTCATAAGGAAGATGAACAGTAATACATCTAAGCCGCTGACAGCGAGCAGGCCTATCCCAATCTTAGCCAATCTCCAGGCCGTTTTGCCATTATTTGGATTTCTCACCCGAAGATATAGCGCAATCGTGGCCATTAACCCAAGTCCGGACCAGGCGCTGCTGGCGTTTAAAGCGGCGTGCGCATCTATGCTCCGACCGCCAATCATATCTATCAAACTACAGAGAATGTACCAGAAGTAATATTGAAAGGTAAGCCGGACCGGGCGCCCCGGATAATAACCTGTATTGATAGGAGGCACGCCAGTGCGGGTCATCGCCTCGATCATTGAGACGCGCGTAATTTGATCTGTAACTGCACTGACGTACAACTGGTTTTTCCATTGAATATTTGTTAAAGAAAGGATTACAAAAATAACCCAGACGATACAAATCCAAAAAATCGTACTGAAATTGTGATGTATCCAGGATGCAAAGGGAGGCCTTTCTTTTAAGAGGATAATCACAAATGCTGTCGCGAATCCACCAAGGGTAAGCAACGATAATTTTGATGAAACGTGACTAGTCAAGTAAAAAGTTATGGGGCTAACGGCAAAGGATAGGATAAGGCCTATGCCGAGTCTTACGATGGGCTGATGGTGCTTAAAGTCGAATAAGTTGAATGCCCAGCCGCAGACATAGCCGGGAAAGACGATCACTAGCGGGAATAGATAAAATGCCAGTGTTGCGCCTAGAATATCTTGGAGTGTGAAATTCAAAGAGAGTGCGGACAAAGTAACTTTCAGTAGGTCAACAGATAGCAAATCCGAGTCATAGTAAAGAGTTCATTTACTGATAAGGATACGCGTCTGTGCAACCACACATTTCTCCCGTGAGCTATTGAATGAGAGGCTTACTCTGGCAATCTTACATCCAGGGTTGATCTAGCTGTAAATTGGCTAAATGATTTCGGTATTCCTTGATTTTCGTATTAAGGAGAAAACTATCTCTGTCATTATAACTCGACCCTTAAGTATGACATCATTGGGAATAATAGATCACTATTAGTGACTTTCGAATCATTCTCAATGATTTGTATTACCAAAACTGGGTGAATACTAGGGTACGCCAACTCTAAGTTGAGTATCAAGGTCGAGGTTGTTGTACCAGGGGAAGAAGTAGGAGGTGCTGAGCTGCGCCTGAGGTAATCCCATCATCTCCGCAAAACTGGTCCAGGTGACACCTCCATCCGGAGTGTAGGCCACTCGCAGGGAAGCAATGATGGGTTGTCCACTGCTCTGGATGACCACCGGACCACTGTCCAAGCCTGGATAGCTGATGCGCCGACTGGCATTGGGAGCCACGGCATACGGACCATAGGATACTCCATTGATGATGACGGTGACATTGGTGCCGACCGTGCCAACATTGCCAAAGCGGAGCTGGGAGTTGTGATGGACATTGTCGTAGGCGGGGAAGGAGTAGCGGGTGCTGAGAGCGTTGGTGGGCAATCCCATCATCTCGGAGAAATCCGTCCAGGTGGTGCCATTGGGTGTGTAGGCCACACGCAGGGAAGCGATGATGGAGACATTGCCTGAACTGGTGATCTTGACCGGTCCCTGGTCTAACCCAT
>DAINRK010000384.1:4478-4898 GCA_036741855.1 Anaerolineales bacterium | reverse complement strand
CGAGCGGCCATCTTCGGGCAAAGCTGGGCGATTGGAAGGTCGGATTGGGAGAGTTGCGGGAATCGCTGACACTATCACGAAGATTGGACAGTAAATTGGAAGTCGCCGCGGCTTTATTACGTCTCGCAGAAGTCGAACAACATCTGGAAGACCCGGCTCGCCCAGTGTGGCTGTACTGGGCGGCAAGAACCGTGTATGACTCCATTGGAGTCCGGTATACGGGGGATAATCCCAATTTGGAGAAACGGCTTGCGTCTTGCCGCGCGGCGCTGAGTGAAGCCGCTTTCACTGAAGCAATAGAACGAGGCCGCGCAATGACGATGGAACAGGCTATCGAGTACGCACTTGAACCCTCTATAAATTCGTAAACTTCCTTTAGGTTGGGTGGTATCATCACCCTATGACCACCGCCACTGCCCA
>DAINRK010000384.1:0-4468 GCA_036741855.1 Anaerolineales bacterium | reverse complement strand
AGTCCTAATATCGCATTCATTAAATACTGGGGCAACCGCGACAATACTCTACGCCTCCCCATGAACGGCTCCATCTCGATGAACCTCGATGGACTCTATACTCGCACGACGGTCAGTTTTCAGCCATCGTTGCCATTTGATGAGCTTATCATCAATGGACATGAAATTGCCGGTGCAGGTCGGGATCGTGTTTCATATATCCTGGATATTATTCGGGGCATGGCAAATATTCATGAGCGCGCCGAGGTGATGAGCGAAAATAATTTTCCGTCTGGCGCGGGAATCGCATCCTCGGCCTCAGCCTTTGCGGCGCTGGCATTGGCTGGAAGCAAAGCCGCAGGATTAGACTTAAATGAACAGGAACTCTCTCGTCTTGCGCGGCGCGGGTCTGGGTCCGCCTCACGATCGATCCCGGGAGGATTCGTCGAATGGCAGGCAGGGACAGACGATGAAGACTCCTTTGCCTTTTCGATTGCTCCCCACAATCACTGGAACCTGGTGGATTGTATTGCCATCGTCAGTACCTCTCACAAAAAGACCGGCTCTACGGAAGGTCACAGCGTTGCTGGTACCAGTACACTTCAAGCCGCACGTGTTGCAGATGCACCGCGCCGCTTAGAGATATGCCGCAAAGCAATCCTTGAGCGGGACTTTAATACATTCGCATCCATTGTTGAACTTGACTCGGATATGATGCACGCTGTAATGATGACTTCAACCCCTGCATTACATTACTGGAAACCAGAATCACTTGAGGTGATGAATTGTGTACGCCAATGGAGAAGTGAAGGAAGTCAGGTGTGCTACTCGGTAGACGCAGGCGCGAATGTGCATGTTATCTGTCATCAAACGGAAGTGCTTTCAATCAATAAACGGTTACGTGAAATCAGGGGAGTCCAAAATGTGCTCATCGCCCATGTAAGCGGACCTGCAAAGATCATTGAAACTGACAATTAAATGCTCAGCGGGGGTCTGAGACCCCCGCTAAGCAGGTTTGCTTACTCCACAGAAATAATAAACTGATAATGAGGCTGGCCGCCCTCCTGCACCTCAATCTCTTGATCACCGTATTTCTCCCGGATCTCATCCGCAATGCGGTTGGCTTCCGCATGAGGCGTATCCTGCCCATAAAACAAAGTGATCAGCTCATGTTCATCAGCTTTGGCTTTTTCCAGTAATTTGAAACAGGCTTCTTCAACAGAACCGGCTGAAGCTACCAGCTTGCCATCCAGCAGCGCGATCACCTCTCCATTTTTTACATTCACTCCATCGATCTCAACAGTACGGGTCGCAACGGTGATCTCACCCGTTTGGATCGCGCTCAGGGCTTTGGTCATCTTCTCAGCAACGGAATCAAGCTCCCCGTCCGGTTGGAGCGAGAGCATGGCGGCAAGTCCCTGCGGGACAGTGCGGCTGGGCACCACAGCTACTTGTTTGACAGTCACGTCCTTGGCCTGATTCGCGGCCATGATGATATTCTTATTATTTGGAAGAATGATAACTTTATCTGTTGGGAAATTCTCGAATGAATTCAAAATATCCTGCGTGGACGGGTTCATCGTCTGCCCACCTTCCACCACCGCCGCAACGCCGAGGCTTGCAAAGATGCGACTCAATCCTGCACCTGGTGAAACGACCACCACCGCGATCTGCCCTGGCTCGACGGGTGCAAATGAAATGCGAGCAGCTTTGCTCTTTTCGATATCATCCATTTGAGCCAGCAGGTTTTCCATTGCCACCTTGGTAATGGTGCCAATGCCCATAATGTAATCGATCGGTTCATAGCGCTTCTCGAGCGGCACATGGATGTGCATCCGGTACATGCCTTCGCCCTCCCCCACTTGAATGGAGGTGCCCATCTCTTCGAGCCGCCCGTAAAATTTTTGCAATTCAAAATTATCCGAAGGCATAAAGTCCACAACTACTTCGTAATCCTGACCTTCTTCCACATCTTCCATTGCATTATGCAATTGCATATTTGATATTGGCTGGACGCTCATCAGAGGCGTTTCCAAGGATTCCCCATACACATGCCGGAGCATTCCTTCAAGAATAAAGAAGAGTCCTTTACCTCCAGAATCCACCACACCCGCCTGCTTAAGGACAGGCAGCAGCTCAGGCGTTTTTTGGACTGCTTTGTCGGCAGCTTTGACTGCAATCTCCAGGATATCGATCGCATCCTGCGTGGACTTCAAGCCTGCTTCTGTTGCCTCAGCCACCTCGCGGGCGACGGTGAGAATCGTCCCCTCCACCGGGCGGACGACGCCTCGATACGCCGTATCACGCGCTTCTGCAAACGCTTTGGCAAACGTGGGTCCATCCATTACATCCTTGCCCTGAACGCCGCGCGCAAAACCCCGCCACAACTGTGAAAGGATCACACCCGAATTCCCCCGCGCACCCATCAGCGCGCCTTTTGATACCGCGTTTGCCATGTCACTGATGCCGCGATAACCCAAATCCTTGATCTCATTCCACGCGGATTGCATTGTAAGAACCATGTTCGTACCTGTATCCCCATCCGGCACTGGGAAGACGTTCAGCGCATTGACTGTCTGCTGGTTGGTACGGAGCCAGATCATGCCCGCCTCCACCAGCCGCTTCATGGATTGACCATTGATCTGCTTCTTTCGCAATTTTTCCACGCGTGAGGGTTCGACAGCCATGACTGGTATCTCCTTTAATCTGTATTACTCACGCGCAGACCTGCTACATGCACATTAATGCTATTGACTTTCAGCCCCAAAGCTTTCTCAACTTGAAAGCGCACCGTGTTTGCTACACTCTCAGCCACTGAATTGATCCGTGTGCCATATTCCACGATGATATGGATCTCAATATCAAGGACCTCGCCATTATAGTTAACCGACACCCCACGCGAAGGGTCGCGAGTGATCGTCTTTACGAGACCATCGGCAAGGTTTCTGGGTGCCAGCCCCACCACACCATAGGATTGTAAAGTGGCATGATAGGCTATTGTTGCTACTGCGTTTGGGGAGATGTGGATCCCACCCAACGATGTTGTTTCTTCGCCCATTAATTCCTCTTATGATGTCATTGCGAGGAGGATGTTCGTTCCGACGAATCAATCTCCAATTTTCTAGGAGATTGATTCGCCACTTGGTTTCGATCTGGCGGACAAACGCCGCCTACTCAACCAGCACCACTCGCAATGACATGTTGATAATCTATTTTATCACCTGCCTTGAGAAAGGTTGGGATATATGGTAAAATGCCGTGCTTTCGTAACGGTACTGGCAATCGGAATTATAGCAAGAAAGGAATTTATAAGATGGCTAAATGTGCAAACTGCGGCAAGACCACAACCTTCGGACACAATCGCTCCTTCTCACAACGCGCCACCAATCGTACTTTCAAGCCCAACCTGCAAAAGACGTTGGTAATGGAGAAGGGTCGTGCTGTGCATAAGGTGCTCTGCACCAAGTGCATCAAAGCATTGAGCAAGTCTGCAGCTTAAGGGTTCAATCGCACACAATAAAATCACGGTCGAAAGTGGACCGTGATTTTTGTTTTACTTTAACACGAAGCGAGAAAGTTAATTCTCCGTGACTCCTCTGGCACCGTCCGTGATTTGATAAGCAAATCAGGCAGTTAAGTGTCTCCGTGGTCAGCCAATTATTGCACGTAATGCCTTGATTCCCGCTTCCGTCCCACGCGGATGTTTGAAAACAGCAGTCGCGGCGACAAACGACGTCGCACCAGCGTCTTTTACCTTACCCACATTTTCAACATTGATTCCGCCATCCACTTCGATCCATGCGGGTGACCTGACTGCATCTAATTTTTTGCGAATATCAGCCACCTTTGCAATCGTCTCTGGAATGAACTCCTGCCCCGAGAACCCCGGATGCACACTCAACACGAGAATCAAATCTGCTTCACTCATAACAGCCTCTATAGCTCCCACAGGCGTCTCAGGGTTTAGCGCTACACCTGCTTCACATCCCAATGATTTGATCTGCCGCAGCGTGTCATGCAAATGTGGACAAGTTTCAACATGGACATTCAGCCTGGTCGCGCCTGCCCTGGCAAAGGCTTCAAGATGTCGTTCCGGTTTTTCGATCATCAAATGGACATCGAGCGGAAGTTCTGTGACGCGCCGACAGGCCTCCACAATAAAAGGTCCCATTGTAATGTTCGGAACGAAATGCCCATCCATCACATCAATATGAAGCCAATCAGCGCCGGCAGATTCACATGCAACAATCTCCTCCCGCAGACGCGTGAAGTCAGCCGAGAGAATGGATGGAGCAATCGCGTACTTGTTCATTAGCGCGGGTTATACAGGAAAAAAATATAAATCCAGAATGGGATTAATCCACCTACTGCAAGCAGGGCTACCAGGCCAAGGGCGACGGAAGCCCAATCAATTTCAGGAGCATAGATCTCCGGAAGATTAATCTCAGGGATGGAAATGGCAGGCGGAGGGGTCTGCGCAGCCAGGGGT
>DAINRK010000383.1:0-4913 GCA_036741855.1 Anaerolineales bacterium | reverse complement strand
CGCAGAATTCAGTCGCAGGTAGTATTCGGCCATCGCGGTCCAACGGGCAGCATCCGCAGTGTGATTAAGACCAAGGTTCTGAAACTTCGCCTGGTTCTCATAATACTTACCCATTGCTATCCAACGGGCAGCATCAGCGGCTTGCTCGCGTGACTGAATTGTCTCCAGATCAGCATAATACTCGCCCATTGCTGTCCAGCGAGCCGCATCAGCAGCCTGGGTTTTCTCAGTGTCAGACAGGACAATTGAGGTAGCCAGGGCCTCTCGAACGGTGAGCGAAGCAACCAGCACTAACGCCATGACGACCAGCAAATTGAAGAAACGATTTGTAATCATTTTGATCTCCTTGATTGGCAGGAATTGGTTTGAGCGCCAATCGTTGAGATCAATGTAGCAGTTGGGCGGTTACCCCACTTGCCATTTCCTACCAAAATTCTCCAAAACGGCAGAGCTTGTGCTATGCTTTCTCTGTGAAAGCGAAAAATATGGTTACCGCTTGAAAGGAAATGCATATGCCCGCTTCCATCCCCGAGAGTATGCTGGAGAAATTCACCACCTTCGGTGATCTGCTTCGCTTTCTGAGGCGCCGCGCTGGCATTACCCAGTTGGAGTTATCCATCGCAGTGGGCTATAGTGACGCCCAGATCAGCCGTCTGGAACAAAACCTGCGCCTGCCCGATATCCCTACAATCGAAGCGCGCTTCGTATCTGCCCTGGGATTGGAAGATGAACCTAAAGCAGTGGCGCGTTTGCTGGACCTGGCGGCCAACGTGCGACGAGAAGATGCGCCTGGACTAGGTCTATGCCCTTATAAAGGATTAAATTATTTTGACGAATCAGATGCGGACTTATTTGTCGGACGGGAAGTGCTGACCACTAAATTAGTGGACCGCGTCCTTTCTCTGACTTCGAGCAGGTCCTCGCAGGAGATGCGTTTCCTCGCTGTGATCGGCGCGTCGGGGAGCGGTAAGTCATCACTGGTGCGCGCAGGCGTGGTTCCTTCATTACGATGGAACAAAGCTTCAGCGGATTGGCATATTCACATCCTCACCCCTACAACACATCCATTGGAGAGTCTTGCTTCAAGCCTCACCAATGAAAAGAATTCCGTTCTCCCCCTAGCAACACTGATGGATGACCTGGCGCGCGATACACGAAGTTTACAAATCTTTGCCAAGCGTAAATTGCAGGGCTCGAATAACAACCACCTTTTACTTGTGGTGGACCAGTTTGAAGAATTGTTCGCGTTGTGTCGCTCGGAGGAGGAAAGAGCTTTGTTTATTGGGAATCTGCTCACAGCTTCGTCTGAAACGGATGGACCGGTGATGGTGCTCGTCACCCTGCGGGCAGATTTCTACTCACATTGTGCCAACTACCTCCGATTACGTGAAGCACTGGCGCAGAATCAGGAGTTCATCGGCGCGATGAATGATGAAGAATTGCGCCGAGCTATTGAAGAGCCTGCCCGTCGCGGTCGCTGGGAATTCGAACCCGGTCTGGTCGATCTCATATTACATGATGTGGGTCATGAACCGGGCGCTTTGCCACTACTCTCCCATGCAATGTGGGAGACCTGGGGGTGGCGGCGTGGGCGTATGATGACACTCAGCGGTTATACGTCATCTGGGAGCGTACGTGGTGCCATTGCTGAAACAGCGGAGGCAGTATTCAGCGATCAATTCACAAAAGACCAAAAGGATATTGCGCGTCGTATTTTTCTTCGATTAACTGAATTAGGGGATGAGACTTCCACCGGCGATACTCGTCGACGCGCGAATATAAATGAACTGATCTTAAAGCCGGAAGAAGCGAATTTAACTCAAGACGTTTTGAAATTATTGGCAGATGCACGCTTGATCACCACAAGCGAAAATACGGTTGAGGTTGCTCATGAAGCATTGATTCGCGAGTGGCCCACACTACGCGGCTGGCTCGAAGACAACCGCGAAGGCTTGCGCCTGCACAGGCATCTCACGGATGCCGCTCAGGAATGGGAGGCATCAAACCGCGAACCCGATATGTTATATCGAGGTGCGCGATTGACGCAGGCACAGGAATGGGAAACAACACATGCCGATGAAATGAACGAATTGGAGCGTGATTTCCTTGCTGCATCCATAACATTAAGTCAGCGCGAAGCCGCCGAGCGTGAAGAACAACGACAACGTGAACTTGAGACAGCACAGAGATTAGCTGAATCTGAAAAACAGCGCGCAGAGGAACAGACCCAATCCGCCATACAGTTGAATAAACGAGCGCGATATCTGACCGGCGCGTTCATCATTGCCTTACTTATGGCGTTCACCGCTTTGTTCTTTGGTGCGCAGGCACGCCGAACTGCTGTCACAGCGCAGAATGATCGACAGATTGCATTGGCACGCGAATTAGCCGCGGCTTCACTAAATAATCTTTCTGTTGATCCCGAACGGAGCATATTGTTAGCTTTGAAATCTATCTCCACAACTCGAGATGTGGATGGAACCGTGCTTCCCGAATCCTTAGAGGCATTACATCGCTCTATCGTAACTTCCCCGATACGGATGACTCTTAGCAGCCATCAGACCAGAGTATTATCAGTGGCTTACAGCCCGGATGGAAAACAGTTTGCTACGCTTGGAGATAATGGAACTGCTATCGTTTGGGATGCAATCACAGGAAAGGAGCTACTACAGCTGCCAGGCAATACAAAACCCAGCGATCTGGTAACGGAGCAGCGTATCACTTACAGCCCGGATGGAAAACAGCTTGCCATCTGTGACAGCGATCAGGTAAAAGTTTATGATCCTGCTTCAGGCGAACTCATCATGACGCTATCCGGACATGAGAAGGATGTAATATCGGTCACGTTTAGCCTGGATGGAAAATACCTTGCCACGGGCAGCGTGGATTCCTCTGTCCGTATTTGGGATACCAGCAAGGGTGACTTACTTCGCACTCTAAAAGGACATTCCGCTGAAGTTGGAGGCTTAGCCTTTAGCCCAGATGGGAAACTGCTGCTGTCATCCGGTGAGGATGGCACGCTCATTATTTGGAATGCAGAGTCAGGAGAAATGTTGCGCAGCTTTCCGGAGTTCACAGTCTTCAAAGTCAGCTTTAGTCCTGATGGGAAACGAGTTGTGGCTGCGACATTTAACGGATTGCAAGTGTGGACGTACACGCCCGACTCGGCTGAGCCCATTACTTTCGAAGAGAACCAGGCGATTCTCACAATCCCGGAGAGTGTGGGCTCTGTCATATTCAGCCCAGATGGAAAAATAATGGCGGCTGCTCAGGCTAGCGGAGGTGTAGTCAAAGTGTGGGATGCCACTACAGGCAAGGAATTGCTTAAACTGGTCGGTCATACTGACTGGGTGCAAGGTCTCGCATTTCGCCCGGATGGGAAACAATTGGCAAGTACAAGTCTTGACGGAACAGTAAGAATATGGAGCCTCACGCCTGGACGGGAAACAGTAGCGGTCATGGTTCCGCCAGCAGGGTATGGGAATCGCGTGGTTTATAGCCCGAACGGGCAGGAGTTCGCGACGAATGGCGGCGACGGCACAGCAACGATTTGGAACGCAGAAACTGGTGAGCCGCGGCTGATTTTGACAGGTCATGATGTCGAGGTCTTGAACCTGGCCTTCAGTCCCGATGGGAAGCGCCTTGCTACAGGAAGCCTGGATGCAACTGCAATCATATGGGAGGTTGCTACTGGAACGAAATTGCTTACCCTCTCAGGCCATGAAGCTGGCGTACGTGACATCACCTTTAGCCCCGATGGGAGTATGATAGCCACCGGTGGTTTTGATTTGACAGCCAGGGTCTGGGATACGGCAACCGGCCAACAGCTGTTAAAGATTACCGGTCACGAAGGAATCGTGCCAGGTGTTGCCTTCAGCCCGGATGGAACTCGCCTTGCAACAGCGAGTACGGATGGGACTTCAAAGATATGGGATATTAAGACGGGCGAATTATTGCTAATACTGACAGGTCATACTTCAGGAGTTGTCGATATCGCCTATAGTCCCGATGGATCGAAGATTGCAACCGCAAGTGGTGATGCAACAGCAAAAATCTGGGATGCCACGACAGGCAAGGAATTGCTTACCCTGACGGGTCATAGTGCAGAACTCAGGCCCGTCGCGTTTAGCCCGGATGGCAAATTCCTTGCGACAGGGAGTGGAGATAATACTGCCAAGATATGGGACGTGGAAACGGGCCAAGAAGTACTTACTCTGCCTGGAAGTGAAGGAGGGGTATATGGTGTCGATTTCAATCCATCGGATGGTGGCACTCATATTGCTGTCGCCAGCAATGATGGGATTGTCCGTATCTTCACTCTCCAAATCGATGAACTGCTGGCATTGGCTCAAACTCGTGTAACCCGTTCATTTACAAATTCTGAGTGCAAAAAATACCTGCATGTTGAGCAATGTCCATCCGAGCCTTGAAGAGATAAACAGTCAGGATAAATAAAAAGAAGCCTCGCCGACTTTTCATCAGCGAGGCTTTTCTTTAGTCGTTGGGCATCTAATGTCGAGCAGGAACACATGTTTGATCAAGGCAAACGTTGGCTTTATGGCGCACATGCCTCTGCTCCTGGTGAGGCTGTGGTCTTCGCTTTGAGTTCACGGATCGCGGCAATCAGTTCTGCGTTGAGAGAGTCTTGTTCGATTGAGTCGAAGACCGGTTGCGCAGCCACCTCGAATGCAGCGACCTGTTCAGCACTCGCCAGCACCACGGTTCCCCCATCGGCACACCAAGCTTTGGCGGCGTCTACCTCACTTAGATGTTCTGCCATCGCTTTCTTTTGTGTCACCGCAGCAGCTTCGCGTAAGATGGCGCGCTGCTCTTGGCTGAGTTTTTCGAAGGCCGGTCCATTGGTAAACAACACTTGATACTTGGCAAAGAAAGTCACATTACCCGTGGCTGTA
>DAINRK010000382.1:0-4922 GCA_036741855.1 Anaerolineales bacterium | reverse complement strand
GATGATCGATGGTGATGAATATCTCTACTGGTTCTCGGTGCAGGGTGAAGCAGGTGAGGAGGTAATTACCTCACCGTGTGAGGTGGATCGAAAGCATATCGCCTTCCATGAAGAATGTATTGATCATCAGTATGGCGCGCATGACGCTCAGCCGCAGGTGGTAATGGTGCCTCCGAAAATTGCTCAAGCTTTAGATTGGGATAATCCCCCTATAGACATCCTCCCGTTCGAGCGGCGTGAGATCGTCCACCGGCCACCTGAATAAAAGGAATAAATTTCATGCAAAAGAATTCCGCGCCCATCATTGGCGCGTGGAGACTCATTACATTCGAGTTTCGCAAAGCCGATGGAATTGTCATCTACCCATTCGGCGAACGGGCGCGGGGATCGATCATTTATACGGAATCAGGCCGTTATTCCGCGCAGCTGATGCAGATCGACCGTCCCAGATTCGCTTCGGGTGACCAGATGAAAGGTACGGTCCACGAGATCGAAGCTAATTACAAAGGCTGCATTTCCTACTTTGGCACGTATGATTTGGATTTCGAGAATAGTCTTATTATCCATCACGTGGAAGGTTCCATTTTTCCGAACATGGAAGGGAGAGACCAGGAACGGTTCTTTGAACTTTCAGAAAATCGCCTCCAACTAAGAACTCCACCTATTAAACTGGATGGAGAGAAAGCGGTTGGCATCTTATTATGGGAACGAATTGGGTAACTCATCTACACAGGCTCGCTCCAAGGCGGTCTACTCTAAAGAGTACGATGTGTGACCGCCGTGCTTTGCAGCGAAACTGCAGGGTCAGAGACCCTGCGAGAGCATAAAGGATGAAGGTGAATAATTTATGCAACTCATCAGCGTTAACCTTGGGCAGGAACGTACGCTCCATCGAAAAGACCGTGTTGAACAGACAGGAATTTTCAAGTTCCCTACGGCCGCATCTGTGAAATTGACAAAACTTGGACTGGAGGGTGATGTGATTATCAGCAAGAAACATCACGGTGGACCGGACCAGGCAGTTTACGTCTATGGCGGAGCTGATTACAGGTGGTGGTCAGAGGAGCTAGGAAAAGAGATTCTTCCTGGCACGTTCGGCGACAACCTGACCATCAGTGATTTAGAGAGCGCACAATTTAATATTGGCGACTTCATTCACATGAAAGAGGTCACCCTTCAAGTCACCGCGCCGCGTATTCCTTGCGCGACGTTCGCCGCACGCATGGAAGATCCTCAGTGGGTGAAGCGATTCCGTTTCGCGGAAAAGCCTGGTCTGTATTGCCGTGTTATAAAGGAAGGTTTTGTTAAGGCAGAGGATGCCGTTTCGATTGAAAAATATCCAGGTGAAACAATTTCTGCTTTGCAAATGTTTCGCGATTACTACGATCGGAACAAGAGTGAAGAAACGCTGCGCCGTCACCTCAATGCGCCAATTGCGATCCGAGCACGCAGGGCTTTGGAATCAGACTTACAAAATCTGTTGGCATAGATTTAAGTTTACATGTCTTTCTCAAAGCAGGTTGATAAAACAGCTCTTTTGAAATGCGAATGCCGCGAACAGGCGAATTTCGCGAATTTTAATTGGTTTATTCGCGTCATTTGCACATTCGAGTAATTCGCGTTAAAGTATTCAGATAGCTATATCAAGTTCAGATTTCGCCGTTGCGGTTTTAGAAACTATGTTCTATAATCCGCAGCATGATATTTCAAGTCTATGTGCCTACGTTTCCCCTCAATCAATTTATTGAACACTTTTTTTATTATGAAGGATTAAGCCCCGCACATAACAAGGAGCGGTTTTTCCCCGACAGCAACACAGAAATCATTATTGATCTCAGCGAAAACACACAGTACATCTATGATAATAAATCTCTAAGGGAAATTCAGGCCTGCAGGCATGCCTGGGTCAATGGAATAAGAACGCGCTCCATCTCCTGTAGGATTATGCTCAAATCATTCTACTTTCAAAAGGAGATCATCTCATGAGTTCCCTGGACAAAGCCCTTCAAACGCAGATCGATAACATCCAAAAGAAAACGGACATGTCCCTTGCTGAACTAACCGCATTCGTCCAGAAGAGCGGGTTGAGCAAACACGGCGAAATCCGCGAGATGCTCAAGGAAAAACTTGGTCTCGGTCACGGTGACGCGAACACGCTTGTGCATGTGGTATTCCAATCAGACGGCACGCGAGCTGCGGAAGGTAAGTCCACAGACGAGGTGCTGGATGAAATCTACTCGGGCGCGAAGGCTCACATGCGCCTCATCCATGAGGTGTTGATGAAACACATCGACAAGTTTGGCGAGTTCGAGATCGTACCGAAGAAGGGCTACGTCAGCTTGCGGCGCAAGAAACAATTCGCCATGATCGGACCGAAAACCAACACACGTTTCGAGGTGGGAATCAATGCAAAAGATTTCGAGAAGAACGCGCGTCTGCTGGAACAGCCCAAGGGAAGCATGTGCAATTACATCGTCAACCTGACCGACGCGACAGAAGTGGATGACGAGTTGATCGCGTGGGTCAAATCCGCTTATGAAGGAGCAGGTTAATTATTATGTCGATAGAACAGGATTTTGCAACCAATTTATACCAACTGATGGGAGAGACATTCGAGAATCCCATTGGCATTTATCTGGATAAAAACACGTCTCTCTTTCAGACGCTCGAAACTGTTTCCGCTGAAGAAGCATCCATCCCCGTTGGAGGCAAGTGCGCGTCGCTCGCCGCACAGGTTGCGCACGTGACGTTCTATATCGAGTCGTTTGAGCGCTATGCACTCCAGGGTGACAACAGTCCACGTGACTGGGGGTATATCTGGCGCACGGTGGAAAAGGTCACATCTGATGAATGGGAAAATTACAAAAGCAAATTGCGCGAAGCGTATCAACGCATGGACAAACTCTTCCACGAGAATCAACTATGGAATG
Source organism: Anaerolineales bacterium (assembly GCA_036741855.1). Taxonomy (GTDB): domain Bacteria; phylum Chloroflexota; class Anaerolineae; order Anaerolineales; family Villigracilaceae; genus Defluviilinea. The sequence continues at coordinate 1,992 of DAINRK010000382.1, read as the reverse complement.
AAGACACGATAGGCGGCGCGCTTTCTATTGTGGTGCATACTGCTTATCATCTGGGTGAGATTCGCCAGGCATTGTGTACACTGAAATAACCCTATGAAACCTCTCATTCGAAAAGTGGATTGCCTGCGCTTGTATGTCCCTGATCTCGAGCAGGGATTGTCCTTTTATCACGACCGTCTGGGACATGAATTGATTTGGCGTTCCGCGACCGCTGCTGGGCTGCGTATGCCCGACACAGATGCCGAGCTTGTCATCCAAACTGAAGAAGAGCGACAGGAAATGGATCTGCTGGTCGATTCAGCAGATGATGCAGCAGAGTTTATCGAACATGCTGGAGGTAAGGTGATTGTCCCGCCGTTCGATATTCAAATTGGACGCTGCGCGGTTGTCGAAGACCCGTGGGGAAATCCACTTGTATTATTGGATATTAGCAAGGGGCTGTTGGCTACTGATGCCAAAGGCAACGTCATCGGAAATGTGGAACCCTAACAAAAGGTGATCTGTGAACTGGAAAGATTGGGTGATCGTTATCCTGGTCGCATTCACTGGCGGGTGGATGCTCATTGATGGTTCACGTGCCCTGATTGTAGGAGATTACACAACGCCGAGCAGTGGCGAATACGCTGGACAATTAGGACCCTGGTCAAATTTGGTCAAAGCAGTGGGAATCGAGCCGCGATCCACCCTGATGAAAACCATCTTTGTCGGATATGGACTGGCTGCTTTAGTAGTCTTAGCTTGTTTTGTGTTTGGCTTATCGTGGGCGCGCATAGCGCTTATTATCATAAGTATTTTAGGATTATGGTTTTTGCCGATCGGAACAATTACGAATCTTATTGCTTTGACTCTGCTTTTCATTGGGAGGAGATAGCTGTGATCATTCGATTCAATTACCCTGAAAAGCAGCTGACTGAAACGCTGGATGAACGGGAACGCGGGAAATGTGTATGAAATGGAATGGAAAGTAGCATCTCATTTCTAAGTTCGTTATTCTAAATAAGGAGGGAATGAATTGACGATCTATAGAAACGACAACTCGTTTTACGAAAGAGGTTTGCTATGTTTCCTCGATTTACCTTCGCAGCCCTCATAATTGCGCTTCTATTGAGTGCGTGCCAACCGATGAATGTCTCTCCCACTGCTGGTCCAACAGATTCTCAAGTTATCAACACGCAGAGGCCATCAGCCGAGCCTGAGCACATCTCAGCAACAATTGAGGTGAACAGCCCATCTAATATGACATTTGCAGATGGACTCCTGTGGGTTATCTCTGGCGGCTCCATCGTGCGAATCGATCCGCAAACCAATCAAGTTGTAGGAGGGCCTATCTCGCCCGGCGTTCAAGCCGAAGATATTATCGTTAGTAATAGCACTTTATGGGTAGCTTCTGTTGGTCCCGGCGACCTTGGCGCACCCAGCGATACTGATTCAGTATCGGCAATCGATCCGGAAAGCGGCGAGATAGTAGCAAGTATTAAAGTCCCCCGCGCACCGACGAGTCTGGCAGTGACGCCCGAGGGTATCTGGGTCGTCAATTTTGGCGGCGGAGGCAATACAGTAAGCCTGATAGACTCAAAAACTTATCAAATTGCAGGCGACCCAATCGAGACCGGTCATGCGCCCATATGTCTGGCCGTCGGTGATGGATCAGTATGGGTGGCAAATCATGATGATCGTAGCGTGACGCGTATTGATCCTGTAACTCAACAGGCCATAGCTAACATAAAGCTCCAGGAAGAACCCCATCGTATTGCTTTCGGCGAGGGCGCCATCTGGGTGTCGAACTGGCATGTAAACTCGATTACGCGGATTGACCCACAGATAAATCAGGTCGTTGGTGAGCAAATTCCGATTGGTCACCATGCAGGCAATATCGCGGTTGGGTTTGGAAGTGTTTGGGTAACCAGCGACTATCGCGGCCCGATGGATGGGGCCGCAGAAGATGTAGTGTTGGTTCGAATTGATGTCCAGACCAATCAGGTAGTTGAGACG
>DAINRK010000381.1:2896-4922 GCA_036741855.1 Anaerolineales bacterium | reverse complement strand
CGAAACGCTTGTTGCGGAAGCGCTCGCCGCAGGACATATAGCGCCCGAATATCATGCATTGACACGTCCTGCGTGGGGCGCCGTGGAGGCGACTCTTCGCATGGCTGCCATGGCAGCGCAGGCTGACTCACCCATTTACATTGTCCATATGAACGCAGGAGGTGAAGTCGATATGCTAAAGTTTGCGCGCGAACGCGGCGTCAAAGTGATGGGAGAGACCTGCCCACAATATTTATTCTTTACTATTGACCATATTCGGCGACCCGATGGCGCAAAGTGGATATGCTCTCCTCCGATGCGAACAGCACAAGATAACGCACGTTTATGGGAAGGTCTAACCGACGGTGTTTTGCAAACAGTTGGCACAGATCATTGCCCATTCTATTTTGATGGGACGAGGCCTATTGTTTATGAAGGAAGGGAAATTGCTATCCCAGGTAAAGAACTCGGAAAGGATGACTTCACAAAAATCCCAAATGGTCTGCCCGGAGTCCAGGATCGAATGCCAATCTTGTGGACGTATGGGGTTCGCATAGGGAAGATCACTCCGAATCAATTTGTGGCATATAACAGCACAAACCCTGCGAAGATCTTTGGCTTATATCCGCGCAAAGGGGCACTGCTGGAAGGCTCGGATGCAGATATAGTGATTTGGGACCCCGAAAAGAAAGTGAATTACGGTGTTACCCGGTCACATCACCGCACAGACTATAACTTATATGAAGGCTGGGAATTGACAGGCTGCCCTGAGAAAATTTTGCTTCGCGGAAAGCTGATCGTGGATGGTGAACAATGGTTTGGCAAAGCCGGTGGCGGTCAGTTTCTGAAACGTGCTGAGGGCGAGGTTCTATAAAACAGAACCATGCGAAGTAAGAAACCCATCATTCATTGTGATGCCCTGGTTGTGCACTGTATGGATTATCGCCTGCAAAAATTCCTGCAACCGTGGATCACCGTCCGTTTTGGTTATGATAACTTTGATATCATCTCGCTCGCAGGGGGCGTGCATGATTACGAGATGGTCCTAAAATATGTTCAACTTGCGGCACAGATTCATAGCATCGAAACGGTCTGTCTTATCAATCATGAGGATTGCCGCGCCTATGGACGTGATGGCACCTATAAGCGTCATAAACATGACCTGCTCGATACAAGTGCTAAGATACAAGTTCTGTTTCCTCATCTGCGCGTGGAAGCTTTTTACCTACATCTGGATGGGAACTTTAAGTTGCTTGAATAAGACCAGATGATGAGTTGAATTATTGTGAAAGCAGTTCTTTCAATCTTGGGTGATCCGCGTAAACCCCACGGTACTGCTCCGGAAGCAGCGCTGCGATCTGGCACATGATCTCATCTGTATATTTCTGAAGCGCCACGTCGCGGTCTTTGTTCGGTAATGGGGGAATGATGAACGGCTTTCCACCCGTGAGCGTGATGTGCGATTTGCGAAAGTGTTTTACATTCTCTATAACAGTCTTATCTGCTGTCCCTGTAACCGCAATGGGAATAATGGGAAATCCCGAACGTGCCGCGAGATAGGCAACTCCGGGTTTTCCCTCATTCAGCGCGCCGGTGAGTGAGCGGGTTCCCTCTGGTGCAATGACCAGGCATTTCCCATCTTCCATCAGGGTAATCATTTTTCGTATGGCTTTCAGGTCAGGATTGAAGCGATCTACAAAGAGAAAATGTAAATACTTTGCCAGCCAGCGTATCCAGCCAATCTTTTCAAACTTTTCAGCGACAGGGATGAACAAATCCGTCCGGTCTATGCCGAAGTAGACCATAAGGATATCCAGAATGCCGGTGTGATTGGATGCGAGGATCATTCCACCGGTCAGCGGAACATTTTCCTTGCCACGGATTTCAAAACGTGCAATGAGATTGAGTAAGACACGGATCAGGAAGCGCAGCAGGCGGATCATCACATCAAGCTGGGAGATGTTGCTTCTCCAATTCCTTCAAACGCGGATGATCTGCATAGACTCCGCGATATTTTTCTGGAAGCAGTGCGCCGATCTGACACATA
>DAINRK010000381.1:0-2886 GCA_036741855.1 Anaerolineales bacterium | reverse complement strand
CATAATTTCATCCGTTGCCTGACGCATGGCCTCTTCGCGTCCTTTCCCGTGGGGGACTTCGACATTGAAAAGCTCTCCTGCTCGGACGATAATTTTTGACTTTCTGAAACGTTTTAGGTTTTCCACGATGCCGCGATCCTCCGTCCCTGTGACTGCAACTGGCAAAACAGGATATCCACTTTTACTGGCCAGAAACGCGACTCCTAATTTGGCTTCCTGCAAAGCCTCCGTCTTTGAGCGCGTTCCCTCGGGTGCGATCACTAGCATGCCACCTTGTTTCATCTGTTCCAGGATCTTTCGCAGGGCAGCATAGTCGGCTTCAAAACGGTTCAACCAGATGGCATTGACCGCGCGGCCCAAAGCGCCAAAGATTGGGTGATACCTATATTTCTCCGCTATGGGCATGATGATATCTTCGCGATCAATGATGCATAGGAGCGCGGCCGTATCCAGCCGTCCCAAATGATTTGCCGCCACAATGACGTTTCCCTCTGGCAGTTTTTCAATACCGTGGACTTCTATGTCGGTAATGAGATTCATAAAAAAACGGACAATGGAGCGCAATGTTCTAAATTTCATACTTCAATTTTACAATACGCGTAGCAATCCTGGGGACAAGCGAAGCAGTCCTGTGGATAAAAAAACGGGCGGTATCACCGCCCGTCGGATGTAAGTAATGAGTCGTAGTGTCTATCTCCACATGTAATCATCAGTGCCCTTGGCCCTGGTTGAAGTTTGTGAGCCATACTTATCGAACATGCGCTGGAAGATCGCCATATCACTGGGGGATATGTTGATGATCTCGAAGCCAACATTGAATGTATTCGGGTCTACATGATCTCGATGACACCACTTACTGCGGGCGATAAAGACCATTGAATTCTTATCTGCGATGTCTGGTGTAAGCTCGATGTGCAGTCGAAAATCCTGCCCGGGCGGAATTTCTTTCTGGCTATCCAGTTTAAACCCACCTGTACTGATATCCGATAGATAGCCAACCAGCTGTTTTGAAACGTCATCTGTGACTTGCATGTAATACGTGAAGTCACGGCGGCCTACTTTTCGTTTATTAGCCATGGGAGCGATCCTCCTTATGTTGAAGTATAAGATGGATTCAAGCGACTGTGAATGACAAAAATGCGTTTGCAACTTTGTTTTATACCACACTTCGATGTAAAAATTCGTCCCACGGTTGCTTGCATTTCTGCGGATAGTAAAATCCCATTGGCTCCATGACATTATGTCACTGTCCGAGTAAAATTCTATTCTCTCTGGCCTAGAGCATCATCTTTCAGGAGAATAGAATTGGAAACAAACCTTCCTTCACGCAAGCCAATTCTTATATGGTTGATTGTGTCCCAGGTGCTGGCACTGGCATCGTTGGTGGTATGGCTGCTTATGGCGGGACTCTCCGTCATGGCTTTTGATTCAGGTGTCACGCAGGAAGCCTGGAATTTTGTGATCGCGGTCTGGCTATACCCGATCTGGCCAATTGTATTTGCCATCGCATCGTGGGTCGCTTACTGGCGTAAAAAGGACAAACTTGCAAGTGTCCTTACCGCCCTTACATTTCTCCCCATCCTTATCTTGCTTGTCATTATCATTGGTGCAAATTACTTCTACTTCCTAACTGTATAAAAGCTGTTCCTTCAAAAGTTATGAGAGGACAGTTAATGGGCCTTCAAAATATGAGTGATGACTGTCGCGCCTGAACCGCCGATGTTCTGAGCCATGCCAATTTTTGCGCCGTCCACTTGAGTCTCCCCACACTCGCCGCGTAATTGCTGGACCACTTCAACAATCTGATAGATCCCGGTCGCGCCGACCGGATGTCCACGGGCCTTTAATCCCCCGCGTGTACACACGGGCACGCGCCCACTTGTGTTGATCTCGTTATCGAGACCAAGCCTTACTCCCTGACCACGTTCGGCGAAACCACATGCTTCGAGAGACAATGCAGACATGATCGAAAACGCGTCGTGCAGCTCGAATACATCGATATCCTGCAATTCGACATTTGCCAGCTCAAATGCCCGTTTGGATGACTCATAGGCAGCAGACAGGAACAACGGATCCTTTCTTGAGTGGACTGCAATCGCATCTGTCGCCGACGCCGAACCTGCTACAGTTATTCGCGGCTTTCCCTTCAACGACGCAACCTTCGCAGCAGGGACGATAATCACTGCAGCTGCGCCATCGCCAATCGGAGAGGCATCCATCAGGTTGATTGGCGTGGCGACCATGCTTGAGTTCTCAAATTGATCTACATTGATTTTTTGATGCAAACGCGCAAACGGATTGTGTACAGCATTTGCATGTGCATTGATGGAAAATGGTGCAAAATCTGCGTGCTGCCAGCCGAACTCGTGCATATAACGTCTCATGATCAAGGCGTTAATACCGACGAACGATATACCTTGTTCTACTTCATAATCCGCGTCAGCTGCAGTAGCCAGCGCGGCGGTGATATCATGACCAGCTTTGTCGGTCATTTTTTCGACACCTACGATTAGTGCAGAGTCGATGTCTCCCGCGGAAACAGCCATCAGTCCCGCGCGAAGCGCTGCCGCGCCCGAAGCGCACGCGGCTTCCACTTTCACGGCTTCCCGCTTCCAGAGACCGATCCAGTCCGAAAAGTACGTTCCAAGCTGATTTTGCGCATCGATGATCTGGGGCAGAATACAAGCGCCGGCGGGTTCATCGCTGGATTCAACAACACCGTGGGTCCCCAAGGGAACCAGCCAACGGCAGTCGGCGCCCGCAACGATCAGGCCACGATCCGGTAGACCCGCGCGCCGCCCTCGACTTTCTCCGAGGTGACGGTCAAGCCTAGCTTCTTCTTCAGCGCGCCGGCAAAGGCGCCGCGCACCGTGTGCGGCTGCCAGC
>DAINRK010000380.1:0-4923 GCA_036741855.1 Anaerolineales bacterium | reverse complement strand
CCTCTCCTTCTAGGAGAGGGGACGGGGGTGAGGTCGCTTCCTACGCCTGGGGCGACGATTATCATGACGTCCTCCCCGCGCGGATGAAGGGACTTGTTCAATTTATCGAGGAGCAGGTCGGAGGTCCGGTCAAGAACCGTTATTACACAGACACGGGACCCATCCTCGAACGCGACCTCGCGCAGCGTGCAGGCATCGGATGGATTGGAAAAAATACTTGTATCATTAATCCGAAACAGGGCTCCTATTTATTACTTTCGGAAATTTTTCTTGACCTCGCACTCGAACCTGACCCACCATTCATCACCGACCACTGTGGTACTTGCACACGCTGCATCACAGCCTGCCCTACGCAATGCATCCTGCCGGACCGCACGATAGACGCGCGTCGTTGTATCTCCTATCTCACTATCGAACTCAAAGACGAAGTCCCAACGGAACTGCGCTCCCTAATGGGCGATTGGGTCTTCGGATGCGATGTATGCCAGATGGTTTGCCCGTGGAATCGATTTGCAGTTGAAGGTGATTCTGCATTTGGAGATCAAAACCCGCCTCATGCGTTGACCGACGAACTAACTCTTACACCTCAGGAATTTAACGGACGCTTCAAGCGGACACCCGTCAAACGCGCCAAGCGACGCGGGTACCTGCGAAACGTCGCGGTTGCCCTGGGCAATACAGGAGATATGTATGCACTGCCTGTCCTCAACCAGGCATTAGAAGACCCGGAGCCGATGGTGCGTGAGCATGCAAAGTGGGCGATAGAGGAAATCGAACAGAAGCAGTCCGGTGGATAGGATTGATCTGGGGAATCGTTCTGTATCAGAAAAAAATATTCTCTTCTAGATTCTTATTAATCATCCCTTACTTTCTCCTAGACAAAACCATATGGGCATGGGAAAATCGTCGTCTACCGCTTGTCTCATAAATAAGTAAACTGTATAAACAGATTTGTAGGTTAAAAATCAATTTTCAAGTTTACCTAATTATGCGGCACTCTGTAATCATTTACATCAAGGAGTTTTCATGAGTCAGGAAAAGAGAAGTAAAAGGCAGGAAAGACGTCAGAGAATGCAACAGCGGGAGAGACGAAACCGTCTAATTACAATTGGAATTATTACCATCGTCGCGGCATTTCTCGTCTTTGCCGTCGTCTGGCCCCAGATCAGACCGATTGCAGATATTGTTGCTGTAGACCCCAACCCGCGCCCCAACGCGGAGCGCAATATGGCGGGTGTTGCGGATGCGCCGATCAAGATCGAGGAATTCGCCGATTTCCAGTGCCCGTTCTGCGAACGTTTTTTTGAACAAACAGAACCATTGCTAATGGAACATTATGTCCAGACAGGCAAAGTCCAGTTTGTTTATCGTTCGATGGGCAACTGGGTCAGTAGAAATGTTGGTGGTTCCAGGACCGAATCCCAGGATTCAGCCGCCGCGGCTTATTGTGCAGCCGACCAGGGTAAATTCTGGGAAATGCATGATGCCCTATTCGCAAACGTGCTTGGCGAGGATGTCGGCTCGTTCACAGATCGCCGTCTTGCAGCCATTGCCGAAAAAATAGGCTTGGATATGACTGAATTCAATGACTGTTATAACAGTGGCAAATATGCAGACCAGGTCCAGCAGGATTTGGAAGATGGTACGGCGGCTGGAATCACTGGCACACCAGGTTTCCTGATCACCTATACAGTCAACGGTGAAACGAAGACACAAACAATTTCAGGTGCGGAGTCTTTCAGCACCTTCCAGGTGAAACTCGAGGAGATCCTGAACGAGATTGCTGCAGCGTCATCATAATCATCATCTGCAGTTTAAGGACACGGAGCAATCCGTGTCCTTTTTGATTCTCCATGTCACACCTGCACTCCCCGGCACTTGCATCCGGGGCAAGTGTGCACGCAGGTGCAAGTGTTGCAAGGAAGCGTAGCGACCGAAGCAATCTCTAAATTATCGAGGAGATTGCTTCTCAGTCTCGCGCTTCGACTACGCCTACGGCTCCGCTCAGCGCGAAAGCAACAAGTGTATAATGCAACATACCTCCTGCGAAATTCCAAATTTGTGGCACAAAGCACACGACGCGTGACGATTTAATAGGTTTTTTGGTGATGCTCGCGAACTTCGCGGTTCAAGTTTGCGTTACTATACTGGAGAATTGAATTGATTATTTCAGTGGAGAAACTATGAATCGAAATCGCTTCGCCTCAACCAGGCTCAGCCTGAATTGGTTGCTCCTGATTGCATTGATTCTCACCTCATGCGGGGGCGTTCCTAATCTGTCTGCACTCATAGCTTCCACGCCCACCACCACTCCTGCACCGACGGCTGTTCAGCGGGCATTTCCACTAGCCCTCGTCGAGACCGCCCCTCCCCAAAATAGCAGTATCGGATATTTATCTCCTATCACATTTTATTTCAACCAGGCGATGAACAAACCTTCGGCAGAATCTGCCTTGAGCGGATTACCCCAGGGAACCTTTACATGGAATGATGAAGCCACGCTACTATTTACTCCCACACAACCTTATCAACCAAATACAACGCTGAAAATAACGATAACCAGTTCGATTCAATCAGCCAGCGGATTTGGACTCGCAGAGCCTGTCGAACTTGAGTTTGCGGTGGCAGATTATTTGCGAACCACAAACATTCTGCCAAAAGCAAATGCAGAGGATGTGATTGTAAATGCTGCGATTGCAGCTTCATTTAACCAACCAGTCGTGGCTCTTGGAGCCGATCCAGCATCTGGACCGCCTGCCTTCAGTATTCAACCTTCTGTCGCGGGAAGCGGCGAATGGATAAACACAAGCACCTATGTCTTTTATCCTGATCCGTCCATGGCAGGGGGAACGGAATACACCGTCAGCTTGAACCCCGATTTGAAAACGGTGACAGGTGTCGGCCTGCCTGATGCGGGCGGGGAAGGGAATTCGTGGAAGTTCACCACATCCAGGCCGCGCGTGGTCTCTTTGGATCCCGCCAGCGATCAACTGCTTCCAATCAAACCGGAACTTAAACTGATGTTCAATCAGCCCATGGATGAACAGAGTGTGGAATCCAATTTTGTCTTTAGCGGGACAGAAGGCACGCTTAACGGAACGTTCACATGGAACGATGAAGCGACAGAACTGACATTTGTTCCTGAAAAAGCCTTAGGACGCAATGTTGGTTATATCTTGAATGTGGGTGCAGCCGCGCGCTCACAAAGCGGTGAGATCACGCTCGGCACAGATTATGGTGCAGCTTTACGTACGTACGATAACTTTGCAGTAACGGCGACAGATCCAGGTCTGGGATTGGTTGAATTTAAGTTCAATTCACCCCTCAACGAAGGTGACTACGACGGTTCAGTGACCGTGACACCTGAACTGGATAATCTTGAAGTAGGGATATCAGAAGACCGTTTGACCCTGACTGTTTACGGTGCATACATTCCCGAAACAAATTATCAAATCGAGCTATCGGCACAGATCAGAGACCGCTGGGGTCAGTCATTGGGTGACCCTTTCATTTTGGATTTCCGTACGCCGCCTTTACAGCCCTCTTTGGTGATGAATGCATTTTCAACGACTGCATTTGTACGTCCGGATGAGCCCGTGTTATATGCGGATGCGGTCAATATAGAAACTGCCAATGTGACCATCTCGCCAATATCGCCGCAGGATTATTTCACACTTCAGAACGCGTACGATACACAGCAAACCTACGCTCCCACCAGTCCAAGCACCTATTCACAAAGTTTTGACCCGACGTCAAGTGAATCGCAGAAAGTGAAATTAAATCTCACACAGCAAAATAATCAACTGCTGCCCGGTTTGTATTATGTAAATGTCTCTTCGCCGCAAATCCCTCAGCAGTTCAAGAACGTTTCGTTTGTAGTTTCGAGCCAGGTGAATCTCACGTTCAAACTTGGTGCAACAGAAGCACTCGTTTGGGCAGTGGATCGTCCTTCACAAACGCCCGTGGCAAACGCGCCGATACTTATTTACGATAGCACAGGCAATCAACTTGGTTCAGGCGTGACAGATGAAAACGGATTGTGGAAAGGCGCGGTCAGCGAACGACTTCCCTATAGTCAGGTGTATGCAATGCTCGGTCAACCGGGGGAGGATAACTTCGCGCTTGCAGTCAACAACTGGGGATGGTGGATCAGCGCCTGGGATTTCGGCTATTCACAAAATGTGCTTTTCCCGCGCACTCAAATTTACATGTATACCGATCGCCCCATTTATCGCCCTGGTCAAACAGTATACTTCCGCGGGGTCGCGCGGCAGGCGTTCAATGGGAGGTATGAACTGCCGCCCCTCAATGAGTTCCCGCTTGTTCTGAGGGATGCAAGTGGCACGCAACTTTCGACGGTCAACGCGCAGCTTTCACCCTATGGAACATTCAATGGTCAGTTTGAATTGCCTGAGAACGCCGTGCCCGGATATTATAGTTTTGAGAATAGCACGCTTGAGTTTTATTTTTCTTTTCAAGTGGCAGAGTATCGTAAACCTGAAATTAATTTGAGTGTGGATTTTTCATCCGATGAGATCAAACTCGGCGATTCATCAAAAGCGAATGTGAGCACACAATATTTCTTCGATGCACCTGCAGGAAATGTGGAAGTTCACTGGGCGCTGTATGCAAAGCCAGACTTTTTCCATTTGCCGAATTATGAAACAAGCTTATTGGATACTTCCTGGCTGGACTCGTTCCGATTTGGGGGTGGATTTGGTTCCGATTTTCAAGGAAATCTGATTCAAGAGGGAACTGGTCATACTACCCCACAGGGGACTCTGTCTATTGACCTGCCAGCCATCCCTGAACCTAAATCAGGAGTCAGGGCGTCGCAGATCGCTGTCCTGGAAGTGACAGCCACAGATGAATCCGGACTGCCAGTGAGCGCGCGCGCCGAAATGCGCGTTCACCCTGCAGATT
>DAINRK010000379.1:0-4931 GCA_036741855.1 Anaerolineales bacterium | reverse complement strand
GATCCACACACATTGGCGACCTATTCCTGGTGAGTTTGATGATTACATCGCCGCACTCAAAGATAACTTTTATCAATCTTTACATACTGCCGTGATTTATGATGACAAGCGTCCATTGGAAGTGCAGATTCGTACTTCCGAAATGCATCAGAACGCAGAATATGGAATCGCATCACACTGGCGATATAAAGAGGGTGCAAAAGGTTCGGACAAACATTACGAGGAACGTGTCAACTGGCTGCGCAAGATGATGGAGTGGCGTTCAGATGTAAGCGACGCGCATGAATTCGTAGAAGGCATGAAGACAGATGTATTCCAGGATCGGGTTTACGTCTTCACCCCCCGCGGCGACATCATTGACCTCTCGGCAGGCTCCACACCCATTGACTTTGCATATCACGTCCATACCGATATCGGGCACCGCTGTCGCGGTGCGCGAATTAACGGGAAACTCAGTCCTTTGTACCAAGACCTGAAAACCGGCGACCAGGTCGAAATCCTGACGGCGAAGCGAGGCGGACCAAGCCGTGATTGGTTGAATCCGAATCTGGGGTTGGTCAAAACACAGCGCGCACGATCCAAGATCAAAGCCTGGTTCAAAAAACAGGAGGATGAACAGAATCTTTCGCAGGGCCGTGTCACACTCGAACGCGAATTGCAAAGGCTTGGCATTACAGAAATCAACTTTGAAAAAATGGCACGCGAACTCGGGTTCAAGATTCCAGACGAAATGTTTATTGCCCTGGGTTGTGGCGACCTTTCTGTAAATAAAGTCATCAAACAAATCGCTGACACGGAAGAGACCGCGGACATTCTTGAAATCACAAGGCCTTCTCAGGGGTCAAAAACCTCAACCGATTCAGTTGAAGTGGTTGGGCTAAAAGGCCTGCTTTCAACAATGGCTCGTTGCTGCAATCCCATGCCGGGCGACCCAATCGTGGGCTACATTACGCGCGGACGCGGTGCCACGGTCCATCGTCAGGATTGTCCGAACGTTCTCCGTCGCAAAGACAAGGAACGGCTCCTGCAGGTGGGCTGGGGCAAGGTGGAGCAGACGTTCGCCGTTCCTGTTACCGTAAAAGCATATGACCGTCAGGGCCTGATGGGAGATATATCGACGTTGCTCCAAAACGAAGGTGTAAACATCGCAGATGTCTCTGTAAATTTCAATCGCAGTGTCGCAGATTTGAAATTAGTTGTCGAGGTTCGCGATTTGGCCCAACTCAGCCGCGTGCTGACGCGTATTGAAAGTTTGCCAAATGTCGTGGAAGCACAACGCACAAAACCGGGGTAAGTTAAGATTTAACATTCAAGATTTACGAATCCCAAAAAAGCAATATCAAAGTATAATGTCGCCGCTTTCATATTATGCCTTTGCTGAGCGTAAGCGACGCGCAAGAGCGCATCCTGTCTCATTTTCAACCAGTAACAACTGAGACTCTTCCTTTGGTCGAATGCGCCAATCGCGTTCTTGCACAAGATATTGCAGCGACGACTGACCTCCCACCTTTTGACAATTCATCCATGGACGGATTTGCGATTCGCGTGGCCGATGTGACGGATGCTGCCATTTCGCCGCGCAGCCTGCGCGTGGTCGCCGATATTCCTGCAGGAATTTCACCGATAGTTTTTCTAGCCCAAGGAGAAGCCGCGCGTATCATGACCGGCGCGCAAGTGCCAGATGGCGCAGATACTGTCGTCCCTGTGGAAGATACGGATTTCAGTAACCGTGACGCGGGATCGGCCGCCCCAGAGTCAGTGCTGATCAATAAATCAGTAAATCGCGGAGAGAATATACGTCTGCGCGGTATGGATATTCGCGCAGGAGAAGTTGTACTTCGCAAAGGTAGAACGCTCAAACCACAAGACCTCGGGCTTTTGTCGATGTTGGGGTATGCAAATATATCTGTCCATCGAAAGGCACGTGTGGCTCTGTTCTCCTCAGGCAATGAGTTACTCGAAGCTGGTGCTCCACTTGAACCAGGCAAAATCCGCGATTCTAATTCCTACACAATTGCCGCGTTGATCGAAGAAGCAGGTGCAGAGGTCGTCAGACTTGGCGTTGCCAAAGATGATCGCGAATCTGTAAAAGCACTGCTTGAGAAAGCCGCTACCAGCGAAGTGGATTTGATCCTATCGTCCGCAGGTGTCAGCGTTGGCGCGTTTGACTTCGTAAAAGAAGTAATCGAAGCGAACGGCAAAATGGATTTTTGGCGAGTTAACATGCGGCCTGGCAAACCGCTCGCGTTTGGAGAGTACAAAAATATTCCATTTATCGGCCTGCCAGGGAATCCCGTTTCCGCCTTTGTTGGGTTTGAAGTCTTCGTGCGCGGCGTCATCGGAAAATTGAACGGAATTTACAACGCAGGCAGGCGCAAAGTTCGAGTAAGATGCGCCGAACAAATCGACTCAGATGGACGTGAAAGCTATCTTCGGGCTCAAGTCGATGAGGAGGACGGTATGCTCGTTGCCCATCTCACCGGTCATCAGGGCTCTGGCAATTTGCACTCTTTAGTACAGGCGAACGCTTTACTTATTATCCCCGCTGGTGTAAAATGCGTGCCTGCTGGTCAGGAAGTAAACGCATGGTTGATATGAGGATGGATGGATAAACGACTTTCACAACTCACATTCGCGCTTGTTATTCTCGGTTTGTTGGTCTCTATCTACATGACCATCTTCAAAATTACATCCAATGAGAACATGTGCATTGGTTCAAAAGATTGCTCTGTTGTAAATGCCAGCCGTTATTCAGAAATCAACAATATTCCGGTGGCGGTGATCGGTGTTGGAGGATATACAGCGTTATTGGCCATCCTCCTGCTCGAGCGAAGACCGGGTTTCATCAAACAAAATGCGACCATGCTTTTCTTTGCGTTGTCGCTGATCGGTTTTTTCTTTACTGTGTATCTGATCTTTGTTGAGATCGTCCTGATCAAAGCGTATTGTCCGTTTTGTATTACATCTCAGGTTGCGATGACTCTAATATTTATCCTTTCGGTCATCCGCCTGGTCAAACAAACTTAATCCCAGGAGGAGAAAATGCCCCGAATAAAATGTCATTACATAGATTGTGTTTTCTTGGACGAAGGGTATTGCAGTGCTGCCGCTGTTGAGATCGATCCTGACTCCGGGTGTGCCACCTATTCACCCAGCGGCGAAGCAGCAGCCGAAGAGGAATGGGACGATGAGGAATCGGAAGAATGGGAGGAGGATGAAGCTGACGATGACGACGATCTTTGGGAGGAAGACGAAGATGAGTTCTAATGTTTCAGCCTGAATCGAAATCAATTCCCTTTTGTAGGGGCGAAGCAAGGCTTCGCTCCTATTTTTTATTTGCAAACTGATACAACAACACTCCGGCTGCGACTGCCAGATTTAGTGAACTGACTCTCCCTTTCATTGGCATGGACACAGTCACGTCACAAGAATTCATTTGTTCAGTGGAAAGTCCTTTTTGCTCATTCCCCAACACCAAAATCCAGGGGAGTTCTGGAATCAGCGTTTGATAATCCACATCACCGTGGGCAGAAGTGCCAATGAGTTGGATGCCCTCGGGTCTCGAATGACGGGACCACGTCGCAAACTCATCAAATGACGTTTGTATAACTGGCTTCCAGAAGATTGCTCCCATACTGGAGCGCACAGCGGTTGGATGAAATAGCTCTACACCGCCATCGAGCAGAAAAAGAACATCTGCATCAACAGCATCCATCGTTCGGATAATTGTCCCCACGTTGCCTGGATCTTGCGGAGCTATTAATGCTACCCCTGAACGCATTATATATAAATTTTCAAGCTGAGATTTTCGCTGATAAACAATTCCAATAATTCCCTGGGGGTTTTCCTTTCCTGCCAGCGATTCCATCACTTCAGAGGAGACAGGTTGAGATCTGGCAGAATAGCGTGTGATCAATTCCTTGGCAAAAGTACTTGTCAAGAAGTCTGGCGCGTAGAGAATTGATTGCATATCCCAGCCTGCTTCAATCGCTTCGCCCACATGATGGATTCCTTCCACCAGGAATAATCCACTTTCTTTGCGTGCCTTCTTATGATGCAGTGACCGCGCCTGCTTGATAAGTGGATTGTTTAGGCTGGTTATCAAAGGCTTCACGATAAATATCTTGTAAGATTCGAAAGCACCGAAAATCAGCGAAACTTCAGGAGTCGAAGATTATTCGCCCGCGACAACGATTAGTTTTCCAATCATCCCAGATGCAATATGACCTTCGGTCCTGCAAACGACCTGATATTCGCCAGGCTCTTCTGGAGAAGTGAAGGTAGCGCTGATATCGCCGCCCGGTTGTATGTCTCTCTCCTGCCAGTATACGTTCGCATCATCATCTTCTTCGAAGGTGGGACCGGCATTTGTCCCAAGTTTCATTATGACAAAGTTATGGACGACTGCTCCCGTATTTACGGCATTGACGGTGATTTCTTGACCGGCAGGAACGGTAAATTCATTTGGCGTAAATTGGAAATCCGTCAATGTTACATTGATCGTATTTGAAGGACCTCCTCCGGCGCAGGATGCAAGGATCAGGATGAAAATCACGACCACAAAAAACAATACTTGTTTCATTCGTTCGTTACTCCTAAAAATTTATTTCAGCAGGCATATTGTAATATAATCCAAAGTGAAGGAATTGCATCCTAGCTCCAACTAAGAAGCAAATCCAATATTGAGCTGTGCTGAAATCGTTATTTGCGGTGCGGGGATGGTTGAGCAACGAATTGTTGGGCAATTGGCTGTTGGATCAAGCGATGGAAGATGATGTTAGATTCAAGCAGGACAAAATCATTGGAATCAATGTTCCCGGTGGACTTATGAATAGCATTCAACTATTGCAAGACGCGCGAATATCGTCCACTGATTGAACCATTACCGGTCGAAGGCACTTATGTAATCGGCGCGCTTTCGGGATATAGGG
>DAINRK010000378.1:0-4946 GCA_036741855.1 Anaerolineales bacterium | reverse complement strand
CTGTTGTTTTGCCCAATCCCTTCGGAAGATATTGGCGTTGAAGAATTGTTGCCCAATGCCCAGCGCGATCAATAGAGCGAATAGATAAGTTTTGATGCGAATATTACTTATGGCCAACTCTAATAATCCGGTAATGAAAAGACTCCCACCCAACATCATTGAGATCATGAAACGGTCATAACTGGATTGAAGGGTGAGAGGTAACCCAGCCGCGAACGAAGGGAGGCGCCCAAGCAGAATGCCGATCAAGCCGATGAGAATTGCAGGCAAGGCAAATTTTGATGCGGAGGTCTGGGTGAATGGTTGCTTGAGAAAATAAGATGAAAGAAGAAAGAAGGAAAGAAGGATGACAGCAAAAGTGAGAAGCGATGTTGGGGCAGTGATTGCATTTGTTATTAGCACGATCACCTGTCCCCAAACGTAAAACCCCGCCTTCCATATGGCTTCGACAATACTAGAAAGAAGGTGCAATAAAGTAAGCGGTTCTTGTACAACTTCAACCTCATAAGACTCATATGATCCGATCGTATAGAAATAAGCCAGCCAGGCCGCATTCCCCAGCCAAATGAGTAGATAAGGCAACCAGTATTTTATAGATTGAATTAATCTTGGTTGAAAACCGGCGATTTTTTCTGAGAAAATGACCCAGATGAAGAGAAAGCGAATGGGTTCGAGTCCAATGAAATATTCAGTGGGGAAAACTCCTGCGATTAATAGGAGAAGTGCAATAATCGTGTCATTGCGAGGGCGTTCATTGCCCGAAGCAATCCCCTTGTCATCTGGAGATTGCTTCGTCGCTCCGCTCCTCGCAATGACATCCTGATTCCGGAGAGCGCGTGCAGTGAAGCCAAAAGACAGTAGATAAAAAATAAAGGGAATCCATTCCTGGTTGATATGTGTCAGCGCGACCCAGTGCTGGCTATAACCTGGAAAAACAAGAAATAGCAGCGACGCGATAAGAACCTGTCGCTTGTAATGGGGCCAAATCTGATCTAACGCGAACCAAGCTGAAAGTCCGGAAATGAAGCGGATGATGAGGGCAAATAGTTGCCAGTAAATAGGCTCCAGCGGGATCAGGCTGGTTGTCACAAAGAAAATCGGGGCCAGAAAGGGACGAACTGACGCAAAGGCAGGGAAGAATTCCTGTGGGCCCAAGAATTTTGCGATCCAGGCGAACGGCCAGTCATCCCAGTAAAAACCTGTGAGTGGGAGCAATAACCCGTATGCAACAATTGTGACAGTCAAAAATAAAAGCGGAATACTCCGCTTGCCAAGTCTATCTACTTTCATAAAGTAAATTATAAAAGAAAAGCGGCAATGGGTTTCATCCGTTCACTGCAAATATATGAATCGGTAATTGCTTTCCCTGGAAAAGGATGGGGCCAAGCGATTCCACTTCGATATCGTTTGGTAGACCCTCTTTCGTATGTTGATCAATCAGAATGGGTCTTTGGGCTTCCTTGGTATATTTTTCGATGCGCGCAGCAGTATTGACCGTATCACCAACACAAGTGTACGTGGCGCGATGTTGCGTACCAGCATAACCGGCGATTACCTCGCCTGATGCAATACCTATGCCGATTTTGATCCGAACTTTATTCTGTGTGGCTTGTCCAGCATTGAAGACTTTGAGCAGTTCAATCATTTCAAGCGCGGCACGTACAGCATATTCGCGATGACCATCGTAATAGATCGGTGCACCGAAAATTGCCATGAAACCATCCCCTTCCATCTGATTGACCGTCCCGTTGTTGCTGACAATAGCGTCGAACATCAAGGCAAAATAATTGTTGAGCAAATCAATCGTATCAGCAGGCTTCTGTTTTTCGCCAATCGATGTAAACGAACGAATATCTGCAAACATCACACTGGCATTAACATATTTGCCGCCGAGCGAAAAACCGGATCTCAATAACTCATCTGCAACTTCTTTAGTGGCGAAGGTACGGAATAGTTTTCTCTGCTCATCACGTAAACGTTTCTTTTCGAGGCTGGCGTTAACACGCGCGCGCAGCAAAATGGGATTGACCGGCTTGTTGAGGTAGTCCTCTGCGCCCAGCTCGACGCATTTGACAACGCTATCAATTTCATCGAGCGAAGATGTCATGATAATAGGAATATCTCGAAGTTCGGGGTCTTGCAAACAGATTTCCAACACCTGGTAGCCATTCATCTCTGGCATCTCGATATCAAGCAAAACAAGGTCGAAAGAATCGACACGTAATTTTTCCAAAGCCTGCTTTCCATTTTCAGCGATGTCGATCTTATGTCCTTGTTTTTCCAAACTGCGTGAAAGCAGCATACGGTTCACCTTATTGTCGTCAACAACCAGTAAATGGCCCGGTTCATGTGCAGACTTCATGTGCGCATTTCCCTCAATTCCTCTGCGGCTTTGTCAAACGTTTCTTTCAGGACCTCAAGCCTGTTCCCGATATCAAGATTGTTATCCTTCGCCATGAATTCCAGCTCTTTCGCGAGCATACCAAGTTCCATTGCACCAAAGGTGTTGGCATTGGATTTCAATGAATGTGCATTCCTGCGAAAGGACTCAATATCTTTTGTATCATGCCCGGACTGCATGCTTTGTATCATGTTTGGTGCATCGTCGAGGAATGCGTCTATCAACTCATTAATGAAGTCCACGCCCGATATTTGTTTGAGTTCTTCGAAAGTTGCTTTGTCAATGACAGACATTAGGTCTCCTGGATTATGTCACCCAGAGAGGAACTACACTTGCACCGCACACGTGCAGGTGCGAGTGTCGCCCGTGTTCCTCAGTATGACATAAAAACTTTATTTTCTCTCTGCTTTCAATAATGCATCGACCAATTCATTGACTCGAACGGGTTTGGATATGTAATCATTCATCCCGGCGGCCAGGCACATTTCACGATCGCCTTCCAGGGCATTGGCCGTCATAGCAATGATATGCGGTTGTGTAATGTTCACCAGCTTGCGGATGTTTCGGGTTGCGTCGAGTCCGTCCATTTCAGGCATTTGCACATCCATGAGGATCACATCATATTTCTGCCGTTCGATGGATTCTACTGCCTCGATGCCATTCGATGCAACATCGGCGCGGTAACCCATCTGTTCAAGGATTCGAAGTGCCAATTTTTGATTCACCGCGTTATCTTCTGCAAGCAGGATGCGCAAGGGATGTCGCTTGCCAAGCTCCGCGTCCATAGTGGGCCTAGCAGAATCCACTTTCGGGGCGATAATACTTGTGGCGAAGAGTCCGGCCAGGGCGTCGTAGAGAGCTGAGGGTTTGAGAGGCTTGGTCAGGTATGCAGCGAAGTCCAGATCCGCTGCACCGATTTCGCGTCTGCCCAGTGAAGTCAAAAGGATGATGGGCAGTGATTTTTCGTCGTGCAGTTTGCGGATTTCGCGCGTGAGCATAATGCCATCCATATCGGGCATTTGTAAATCGAAAATGGCCATGTCAAAGTGTTCGCCGTCCTTAATCCATTCCAGAGCTTCACGTGGGAGCTCCGTTTCGCGCGGGGTCATACCCCACTTCTCGGTTTGAAGCATGAGGATGCGGCGGTTGGTAGCGTTGTCATCCACAATGAGGACACGCTTATCATGTAGAACCGACTGAATACCTTTGATGTCTCGTTCGGTCTTGCGCGCGGGAACTTTGACAGGCTCGACTTTCATCGTAAAGAAAAACTTTGAACCTTTGCCAATGCCTTCACTCTTGGCATGCATTTCTCCACCAAGCATTTCCGCGAGACGTTTGCTGATGGCAAGACCCAGACCCGTGCCGCCAAATCTGCGCGTGGTGGATGAATCTGCCTGCGAGAAAGATTGGAAGAGGCGCCCCATGTGATTCTCTGAAATACCGATGCCTGTGTCGCGCACTGCGAACAGCAATTCATTTTTCGCTTTGCCCTTCTTAACAGTCAGGACAACCTCGCCTTTCTCCGTGAACTTGATGGCATTACTAAGCAGATTGATGAGGATTTGCCTCAGGCGAGTTGCATCGCTTTTGATGCCGGTTGGCACATCGTCTTCCATAATATAGGCAATATCCAATCCTTTTTCAATAGCGTGACCAGCCGTAAGGTCCAATGCAGATTCGACGCATTCGCGCAGGTCGAAGGGCTGATGCTCAACATCCATTTTTCCTGCTTCGATCTTGCTGAAGTCAAGAATGTCGTTGATGATAGCAAGGAGAGCGTCGCCCGAATTGCGGATCGTTTCCGCATAATCGCGTTGTTCCTTATCGAGTTCAGTATCCATAAGCAAACCGCTCATTCCGATGACAGCATTCATCGGAGTACGTATTTCGTGGCTCATGATGGCAAGGAAGGAACTCTTGGCTTCATTCGCCCGCTCAGCGGCGGCGCGAGCTTCCTGCGCTTCGTTGAAGAGGCGCACGTTCTCAATGGCGATGGCGGCTTGATCTGCAAAAGTGCCTAACAATGAAATTTGCTTCCGGGAAAATGGATGCACCTCGTTCCGGCGAATAACAATTGCGCCGATGGCATTTCCTTCGCGCAACAATGGCGATGCAAGCGCAGTCCGGTGTCCAAGACGTTTTTGGAGAGCAATGCTATCTGGATATTCTGTTTCGTCCAATTGCAACGTATCTTCAATGTGAATTGTTCTATGTTCTATCACTGCACGACCTGTGACCAAACCGCGTACCAGAGGTAATGCTTCTCCATCTTGCAGAGCAGGGATTGGACCATGGTGGGTAACCTGACGAAGCAGGTCGCCATCCACTTTGTAGATTTGAACATCATTTGCTTCGCACAATCGGGCGGCATTCTGCGCGACCGCCTCCAGCACCGGTTGTACATCATTCGGTGAACTGGCGATTGCACGTAGAATCTCGCTTGTCGCGGTCTGTTGTTCAAGCGACTCGCTGATCTCGCGATTGCGCTGCTGGAGTTCATTGAACAGACGCACGTTCTCGCTGGCGATCACCGCCTGGCTGG
>DAINRK010000377.1:0-4950 GCA_036741855.1 Anaerolineales bacterium | reverse complement strand
GATCCACCACCGACTTCGACCAATCCGCCGCCAACTGCGACTGATCCACCACAACCGACTGCGACCGATCCGCCACCGCCGACCGATCCACCACAACCGACTGATCCACCGCCGCCAACTACGCCTCCCTACCCGTAACAATTCCCTGTCGAGAGTGGTTATTCGCATAAAGACCTCCGAGTTTTGCCCTTTGAGTGCTTCGCAAAAAACTCGGAGTTTTTTTGTTTCAGCTAGATGGGTGCAATCGATATTATTTTCCCCAATGGGATAGAGACATCTAACCAATTCATCTCGGCACAAAAATTTTCAACAAAATTAAGTTTGGTCTTGCCAATCAGCCTGATATTCTTGAAGCTGTCCACCAGACGCAGCGTATCCGGGCCTCCTTGTAACCAACCGTTAATGCAGGCGTCATGATCACAACCTTGCACATTTGTTAGCTCTGCAAAAGTCAACTCCAGGTTAGTCCACTTTACACCTTTAGTCAAATTATCCCTTTTGACGAAATCGTGGAAAGAAGGTAATCCATAAAACTTAATTTCCGGCTTTCTCTCAGCCCCACACTTTTTTTGTTCGCCATCCTACTCTTTTCAGCATGTGCTCCGGCTGTACAGGCCGAGCCTGGGCAATTAACCAATCTTCAAATTCAGGGAGGCCCAACAGTGACGGAACTAGCCGCGGCAACACAATCAGAACTTGCGGCGCAGACGAATTTGGAGGAACCTCCGTTTGAGGTCCGCTTATCTGCGGTGACGTTAGGTGCAAAGGTGTTGAGAGGGAGTATTGAAATTCCAGTACAACAAGCACAGGCGGCAAATATTCAGGTAGATGATGGCATTGAAGTGGTTAATCTGGAAGGGCAGGAAGAGCAGAGTTACAGTATTCTGGATTTCTCAAACAAGCTGGAAGTAGAACTCTTCAGCAATACATCAGTTTTCCTCAATACATTGAAGAAAGGTGCCGGAGGTTCAACCGATGTAATTCTACATCTTGATCGCGGCCATATTTTTGTGCATCCAAATGACCAAACGGATTCCCGGGCCACGGTGCAGACTCTATTTGCAACCATAAAAACCCTCACAGCGGGGGCGGAATTTGACGTTTGTCAGAACGACGAAATCACATGCGTTCTCGTAACAAAGGGAGTTGTTGAGATCACTGCAAAGGAAAAGAAGAATATTGTTAAAGCGGGAGAGGCTGGCTTTGTTCTAAAAAACGAACCCCCTTCTCCGCCGATTTGTGCTCCAATTCCGGCTTTCATCGCGTGGGAGGGTCAGTTTCGATTGTTCGCTGAAACCCCTGCGCTTGATAGTAAATTATTTTTATTGAAACAGAAACCTTGCCCCGTGACCACATCGGGGCTCCCATTTGGTGCACGAATACTGTATCGAGATGAGTTCAGGCATCCTTCCAGCGGATGGGATAGAGGCCGGATCGATAATTTCATGGTTCGCTACGTTCGCTTCACCGGACGCAGATACTATGAGGTTCAAGTTCAAGGTCCCCACGATCAGTTTCTCGCTTTTGTACCGAACGAACGACAATACGGGGATATGAACGTCGATGTAAAAGTTATTGCTGATGCTGCGAGCAGCGGTGATTTTCGCTACGGCATGGTCTTCCGTCGATCTGGAAATCAGTATTACGCTTTCACCATATCGCCTAATAATCAAACCTGGCATTTTCTCAAAAGTTCCTCGACTGGGCTGGAAACCCTAAGGGAGGGAATAGATAAACGTATGCGCGGTTTGGAGGACAAGAACACACTGCGTGTCGAAACCTACGGTTCGATCTTCCTGCTATTCATAAACGGCCGGTTCATCGATTGGATAGGCGATCCTGATTACGCCAGTGGAGAAATCGGTTTATTTGTCGAATCCATCGACAGTCCTGATGCGATTATCCGCTTCGACTCGATCATCATCTGGGATGTGCCGCCAGTTGTGCAAAATCCCAATCAGGGATCAAAAGAGTATTGTTTTAATGCCAGGGATGATGATGGTGACCGGTTGATAGATAGAGCAGATTCTGACTGCCAACGATTGGATCTTACCTCCACATTAGTGCCGCCGCTAAATAATACACCGAGCCCAACCAGTACACCAGTGCTAACCAGAACTTCTGTGCCGCCTACGAATACACAAAGGCCACCAACGAATACGCCAGTACAGCCAATACCCGCGACACAGCCATCTTTGCCAACTATTCAACCTCCTCTACCGACCATTGTGCCGCCTTTGCCTACCATTTTGCCGCCTCTTCCAACGATCCTTCCCCCGTTACCCACAATTCTGCCTCCACTGCCAACAATTCAACTTCCACTTCGCAACGAACTTTCCACACCAACCCCAAGACCAGAGTGAACAACTTAGTCTATTTGTAAGGGGGCGAGACGGGCCCTGGAGTTTGAAGAATCTGGAATCGAAACGCCGGAGGGTATCATTTTATTAAAGATGACTGGCACATGAAAGCCAGTATTTCCATAGATTATGGATTCTTTCGAATCCAATATGTTTCCAGTGCTTGCCACGTATTATGGTTTTGTTTCCACTCGATGACCAACTGTGCCTCATTCTCCCAACTCGTTGGAATCAAAATGGGCCGTTCATTGTTGGGAAGTGGAAAATTCGACCTGGAGACGCTAATAACGCTTTGAGAATTGCCATAGTTTGGGAGTGGCGGCGAGTTAAAATGGCATGCTTTACAAATATCTGGAATCGTTGCTTGCAATTCGGGCCCATGATCACGCTCAAACACGTCGCCGTGGCTAAAAAACAACATAAATAGTTGAGTCTTCAAGTTAAACGTATCAGCATCGCCGTTGATCAGACGCCTTCGGTCTACTTCAAATTCGTGGAAGATTTGTTCTGGATTGAAATGTCGAATTTGAATTGTTTCGATCAGCGGTGAAAGTACGAGTTCGCCTTGATCATCAACTAACAGCATTCGTCGGACTAATGCAACATCTGATCCTGCGGTTAGAACAGATTTGGGCTCCCTGTTCAGCGATTGTATGAAATCGAACGTTGCTTTTCGTCCTTCTGGATTTCTAACAAACACCAGAAATACAGACCGGGCAAAGAATGGAAATTCATTCGTATGAGACATGGCAATGGGTCCGCCTTCACGTCCCATTGGTATCCAAGCACTGTTTTCTTCAAACAAATCAGAGGGAAGAAAAGCTGCAGTCGGGTTGTCAGCCTTGTAATCAGCCGGAAAAGATTTAGATTCAACTGCCAATTGATAGTTATTTGGTAAAGATAATATTTGCTCTCTCGTTAATGCGAGCCTTTTGATGACCTGCGCAAGTCGCGTCTCAAGTTCCTCACGCTGGGAGGGATAAGGCTCCGATTGAAAAGCCAGCCAATCAAACACAGCCCACAGATCGCGCTGGAACATGGCCCGCTTTACAGGATCAAGAACTAATCTTTCGGCATTGGCGGCTAAAAATTCATCAAGTACCTGAACGGCTTGTTGATATGAAATTCCGTTAAGCAGATGGGTTGTGTCGAACCACAAAAGGGGATCCAATTCACCCATCCCATACTCTTTTCCATCCTTAGCTACTCGCCTATAAAATTGACGAAACACGCGATTCCAGAGATGCTCCGGATCCGGGTCGTAAATCGTCCAATCGAAAGTATCCGAGGTTGGATAAACCTTACTAACTTCAGCAGTAGCTTCAGGATAAGGATTTTCAGATTGCAAATTTCCCACACATCCAAATACCAAGCTAGCTATACCAGTAAAAGTGAAGATTCTTTTCATCATTCTGGTGCAATTCATCAAATTCACTTTAACCTAAAGCAGATGCTGATTTATAATCATGGTACATCCATGATACCTGATTTCCCTCTTGTATCGCCGTAATAAGGAGACCTATCATGAGCAGCGCTGAAAACAACCCTGGTATTCCAAGCGACGCCCCGGCCTGGGATGAAAGAAGTCAACACTTTCGGATGCAGGCATGGTTTCGCATCGTGGTTTTGCTGATCATTGGAATCTGGGTTGGCTTGATCGTATGGGTATTATTCTTTGCTCATATCACTGATGCCTCTGCTTCTCCGTTGGAGGCAAGCGCAAACCTGACTGTTGTATTGGCTCCGATACTGGCAGCCGCAGCAGCAGTCGAACGAACGCTTGAAACATTGTTCAACGTGATCGAAGGCAGTTGGCGCACAATGGTGGCATACTTGGGTCGCGGCATGCGTTGGCTCAAGAGTGCCGAAACCGAAGTAAAACAGGCACGTCAATTTTTGGCTGAAGTCGCAGATAAATATAATGCAGAAATGGGGAATATAGAAATGGGTCAGGCATCCGTTTCACAATTGACCGCGGCTATGCAAGCCAAAATGGATGATGTTAACAGAATGATGGGCCTGGCACAGCAGCGTTTGGAGGACGCTGAAGACAATCTTTCAGAAGCTACTTCATCTGAAAACTATATAAATGCGAAAACTGCCGTCTCAGTTGTGTTGGGGTTGATGCTCGGTGTAATTATTTCCGCGCTCGCCCAACTCCAAATGTTTGCAATGCTGGGTGTGGGGATTGTCCCTGCACGGTTCGATGTGCTGATCACGGGCCTGGTTATTGGTAGTGGATCATATCCCGTCCATTCGCTGGTTGGTATTTTGCAGCAGGGCAAGGATACTTTGGATAGTGTTAAGGGTTACTTTAATCGTTCAGCGCCCACCGCCCAGGCAGTTCAGCAGCGAATCACTACGGTACAGCCCGCGACTGTTCCAGGTGAACCCCCCCGCGTGCAGCAGGCTATGATTGAGACAACCACCGCAAAGACCACCGAAGAAGGATCAAATAAGTAAATCGGATTTTTATTAAAGGCTTATAGGATAACACTCGTCGCTAAAGATGGCGACGAGTGCGTTTTTTAAGTGATCATTCGACCTGCGTCTTTTATGGTACAGGTAAATTCTCACACAGTTTTTTATA
>DAINRK010000376.1:0-4950 GCA_036741855.1 Anaerolineales bacterium | reverse complement strand
CGCTATCATGCAGGTCACGGGCGAGGCGGCTGCGTTCCTCCATCACTGCCAGATCTTTGGTTTGTTCAAACAGTTCCATATTGGCAATGGATAATGAGGCGCGGTCCGTCAACGCGGAGAAGAGACGCATAATATCTTCACCGATAAAGTCTGGCCTAGTAAAAGCGACGTTGAAAACAGCGACAACCCTTTGATCGACAACGATCGGTATGTGTACAAAGGATTTAATTCCCTCTGCAATGATCGCTTCTCGAACATCCGGACGCATGGTCTCAGGCTCAAGTTCTCTGGCAATAATTGACTTGCCTGTTGCCAAGACCTGTCCAACATTTCCTTCGCCTCGTGCGAACTCCATCACCTTGAGCGTTCGTGCGGAATAGCCGTGGCTGACCCGCGGTCTGACCTTTGTCTGCTCTTCATCCCAGGCAAAGACCACACTCCGGTCCGCATGTAGCAAATCGACAGCCACATCCACGAGCGTTTGAAAGACCTGATTAAGACTCACATTCCGCAGGATTTTTTCATCGGCCTGATAGAGTGCTTCCAGTTCACGGCCTCGTTTTTCGAGCGCGTGCGTTCTTTCCTGAACAAGCCGTTCCAACGCGCGGTTACGGTCCTGAATGGATTTGGTTCGTAATTTGACGCCGCTGAAAATGACGGCTACGGCAGCAAAACTCAAAAGCGCGCGAAACCAGACTGTTTGCCAGTATGGTGGAATGACTGTCACGTTTAGCCGAGCAGGAGTCTCATTCCATACGCCGTCGCTGTTGGTGGCTTTTAACAGCAATGTGTATTTGCCGCCCGGGATATTTGTGTAGCGTCCACTGCGTTTGGTTCCGATGAAATGCCAGTTTGTATCGAAACCTTCAAGCATATAAGCGTAGCGATTTTTATTTGGCTGGTTGTAACTCAATCCGGCAAACTCGAATTCAAGCGAGTTCTGCGGCCATTCAAGAGTGACTTCCTGCGCGGTCTCCACACTGGAGTCGAGCGTAATCGGTTGATCGTCCTGGGTAAGCGATGTAAGCGTAATCTGCGGTACGTAAGGATTATCTGTAATTTTCGATGGATGGAAGACGGTCAGCCCATTAATGCCGCCAAAGTAGAACTCTCCATCCATCCCCTTGGCATATGCAAATGAATCAAATTCATTACTCTGCAATCCGTCATCTGCATTAAAGTTTCGGAATGTATTCGTTTCAGGGTCGAAACGTGAAATGCCGAAATTCGTGCTCATCCATAGATGACCCTTGTCATCTTCCAGAATGCCGTATACAAATCCGTTTGGGAGACCATCTTTTTCGAGGTAGACGGTGAATGAATCAGTTTCGGGGTGATAGAGGTTTAGACCGCCTCCTCCGGTGCCCACCCATAAGCGTCCCTTGGTATCCTGATAGACCGAAAGGATCGAATCACTACTTATGCTTGTCCCATCTTTTGAATCGTGGCGGTAGCGGGTAAATGTATTCGTCTTTAGATCCATGCGGTTCAGCCCGCTTTCGGCTGTTCCAACCCATAGATTGCCTTCGTCATCCTCATGGATTGAATAGACTTTATTCCCACTTAAGGTGGATGAGTCAGCTGAGTTTGAACGGTAGTGTGTAAATACGCCAGACCGTTTATCGAAGCGATCCAAGCCGATGGATGTGCCGAACCACAACTGCCCATCGTCATCTTCATGAATCGTGTAAACTCTGTTTGAGCTGATGCTTTCCGGATTGGATTCATCGTTTGTATAGTGCGCGAAAATGTTTCGCCTGGGGTCATAGCTATCAAGGCTTTTGGTTGTGCCAAACCACATTAAGCCGCCACTATCTTCGAAGATGGAGAGCAGCGAGTTTGATCCGAGGCTGTTTGGATTGTCCGGATCATTAACGAAGCGTACATTTTCACCGGTTCGCCAATTGAAACGGTTTACCCCGCCTCCCGAAGTTCCTATCCATGCCAGCCCTTTCTTATCCACATGGATCGGGAAAATAAAATTCCCGCTCAGGCTTTTGGGGTCATTTGGGTCGTTACGATAATAAGCGAATTTGGCGTCCGCCCGGTCATATTTGTTTACACCGCCGCCATATGTCCCGAACCATAAGACTCCCCCACGGTCTTCATAAATGGATATGATGTAATTATTGCTTAAGCTTTTCGGAAAAGATGGATCATTGCTGTAATGGGTAAAATGGTCAAAGTCCTCATTCAGACGATCCAATCCATTCGCAGTGCCAATCCACAAATTGCCCGTGCTGTCTGAAAACAGGGTGTTGATCGAATTATCCATAAGGCTCTGTGGATTCTCTTCATCATTCAAAAAACGTTTGAATTCGGCTGTCTCGGGGTTGAAGAGATTCAAACCACTGTTCGTGCCAACCCATAACTTACCCTGTGTATTTTCAGTGATGGCTGTAATGCGATTGCTGCTGATGGTCATAGGCTTAATGTCACCACTGAGTGGTCCACCCTCAACGTACTGATAGACGGTAAACTTGCCTAATTGCTCATCAAAAAGGTTAAGACCAGCATCAGAAGTACCAATCCATAAATGCCCAAGTGAATCCTGATAGATTGTGCTTACATTCTTGCTGCTTAATTTGTCTGACTGGGTCGAACCCGTGTAGTATCTGACAATGCCAGGATTTTTTTGAGCATCAGGGTTACTGACGTTACCCTCGTCTATTTTTGGCTGGATCTCAGCATAAGGATAATGATGGAAGGCTCCCGTCTTCGAGTCAAAGCGATCCAGTCCGCTCAACGTTCCAATCCAGAGTCGATTATCCTTGTCCACTAACAGTGCACTGATATGGTTGTCGATCACACTGGTTGGTTGCCCATCAATGTGTTGATACTGGGTGAAATCTCCCTTGAACGGATCATAGCGGTTTAGTCCGCCGAGACTTGTTCCCACCCATAAATAGCCACCCTGGTCTTCTACAATTGTATTGATCCAACCATTGCTGATGCTATTTGGATTGCTCGGTTCGGGCTTGTAGGATTTGAATGTATATCCATCGTAACGGTTAAGTCCATCTTCAGTGCCAAACCAGAGGAAGCCGCGGCTATCCTGAAAAATGACCCGAACGGAACTCTGAGATAGTCCCTGCTCGATGCTGATGTGGTCAAAAGGCAGAACACAGTTGCAGATCTGCGGAAGGGATTCGTTAGATGCACGATTTGGGGCAAGAGGACGGCTGACGAGCGCGGAAACCGGCTCCTCCTGAGCAGAAATTGATTCGGGCGCAGCATTAGGCACATTTCCCCCTCCACACGCGGCCAATACAAAAGCAATCCAGAAACCAAAAATTGATGAAATGGCCTGTTTCAAGTATTTTTTCATTTCAGACTGATATCTTCTCTTTATAGTATAACAAAACCCACCGATTTTATTCATTTATTAATCGGTTTCCATACCCCTCTCAGGAGGGGTTTTTATACATCTGTTGCAAGGTTTGATTAGTTTCCTTTTTGTCCATTTTGGGGGATGAAGAACCATCACCTTGAGGGGTGGGAAACACATTCACAGGCGGATGCTTGATTTGACTTCAGTACGTATCATGTGGGCAGGTTAGCATGACTAATCTGCTTTGCTTTCACGAATTCTCCTCACAGAAAGCAATCCAAAGGATGGTGAGGCGGATATCGGGTCTACGCAGCCCGGTTTCCGCCTCCCTCCATATTTACAGGGCGCCGCGTCATTATCTAAATCTAAATTTGAACCTTTGGAGACCCGCTTCAAATCATTTTGAAAAGTTTAGCAATTAGAGAGACAGCGGTAGCCAAGGAGGTGGACGTTACCGATATACATTGGATTACACCAAAAATAATTCTATATAATTTTCAAGGAGAGAAAAGATAATGAATTCGAAAAGTCCTTACTATGTTCTGAGCCTGCTGGTGGTACTCAGTATGATCCTTGCGGCTTGTGCGCCCGCCGCTGCACCTGCTACAGAGCCTCCCGCAGCACAGACTGAAGCTCCCGTCGCGACTGAACCCCCGGCCACTGAGGAGCCCACGGCAGAACCTACTGCAGAACCTACCACACGGCACGGCGGGTGGCTGGATGAAATTGATATTTCTGTCGTGGATGGGGCATCAGCGATCTCACAGATTCAGGCTGGCACGATTGACTTCTTCTCATTCAATCTTGCTTCAAATGTCTATCCTGCCATCAAGGATGCAGGCTTACCCTCCACCCAATCTCTCGGTGGTTATTATGGTATCAGCCTGAACCCTGCGGTGTTCACGGATACCAGCCGCCTGAACCCCTTCTCAAATCGCAAGATCCGCGAGGCATTAAACTGGCTAATTGACCGCAACTATATTAACCAGGAAATTTATGCTGGCGGTTCCCTGCCGAGATTACTTCCCATCACCACCCAGCTGGTCGAATATACCAACCTGATTGAAACTGCCCGCGCGCTTGAAGCCAAATATGCCTACAATCCTGAGCGGGCAAAGGAAGTGATTGACGCGGAAATGCCAGGTATGGGCGCAGAATTGGGCTCAGATGGCAAATGGCAGTTCAACGGTGCACCTGTTTCGCTGACCTTCCTCATCCGCTCGGATGGTGATGGCACCCGCCAGCCAATGGGTGACTACGTCTCCAATCAGCTGGAAAGCGTGGGCTTTACTGTGGATCGACAATATAAAAAATCCTCGGAAGCCTTCCCCATCTGGCAAGGGACTACCGCAGCTGATGGACAATGGCATTTGTATACCGCAGGTTATATCCCCTCTGGTTTAGCTTCGCTGCGCGATGAACGTGGGAATATCCAGCAGAGTTATTTAAATACAAGTGTTCAGGCGAGTGAACCCTTCATCTCTAATGTTTCAGACCCTGAACTTCAACAGCTCGGCGATGATCTTGCGAATGGTAATTACTCCTCCAAGGAAGAACGCGATGATATGATGAGGCGTGCGCTCGAACTTTCTATGGAAGACTCCCTGTTTGTGTGGGTG
>DAINRK010000375.1:2976-4980 GCA_036741855.1 Anaerolineales bacterium | reverse complement strand
CCGCCAGAACAGGTTCATTTCCAACCTGTTGGCGTATGCGGCTGACAGCTTCGTCAATAATGGAAGCAGGCGTCCAGTTCGGGCGTACGCCGCAAACTTCAAGCACGAAATGCCTGATCACTTGTGATCCGTTCGGCGTGTGATGGACTTCAGGGTGGAATTGCACGCCGAAATATTTGCGATTCATATCACCTATAGCCGCAAAGGGACTGTTGCCGCTGCTGGCCAACGCGATGAAACCATCTGGCATGCGCGTAATGCGGTCACCGTGAGACATCCAAACCTTCGAGAGATTAGAGATTAGAGAATTGGAAACTAAAGGTTGGATCTCAGCAAGTCCAAACTCACGTTGTGCAGATGGATCAACCTGACCACTGAGCGCATGGGTCAATGCCTGCATGCCGTAACAAATGCCTAAAACAGGCAGCCCTGTTTGGAAAATGAAATCCTGAATATAGGGGGCATCTTTTTCATAAACAGACCTGGGGCCGCCCGAAAGGATAAACCCCTTTGGGCTGATCGCGAGGATATCTCCGATAGGAGCATCCCAGGGAAACAACTCACAATAGACCTGTGCCTCACGCACGCGCCGTGCGATGATCTGCGCATATTGAGAACCAAAGTCGAGGATGGCGATTGAGTCCATAATTGTTGATACCTGATCGTTCAAACGCTGGAACGTTGAACGTCGGAAACTAGATGAAAATGCAATTGTGGAAAATCCTGATAGTCCCCACCGTTGACGATCAAACGATATGCGGCAAGATGGAATTCATCCACCAGGCTTTGTACAGTGGAATAAAGGTCAGAGAGAAAGGATATATCGGTTGAATCAAATTCCTTCAACGATGCAACTGCTTTTTTCGGAACCAGCAAAATATGAAAAGAATAAGACGGCCTCGGATGATGGAATGCCAGCAACGTCTCTGTCTCACGCAATCGTTTTATGGGAATAGCAAAACTCATATTTGCAAAAATCCATCCAATCAAAGGTGCAAAATACCCAAGGAATGTACGCATCATGAATCATCCCATGCGAAAAAATTCTCAAAAATGAGTAAGAAGAATCACAATGGTTCCCCAAACACAATTTTGTCATCTTTCATTGAAGTGATACACGCTAGCGAATGAATGGGCACACCCAAAGACTTCAATGCCTCCCGTCCACCCTCAAAAATCTTTTCGATCAGCGCACCAATGCCCACGATCTTTGAACCAGAGGCCTCCGCAAGCCGCGCTAACCCTAGAATGGTTTGTCCACTGGCAAGGAAGTCATCAATGATCAACACCTTTTCTCCATTTGCAAGATATTCTGGTGAGACGATCAACTCAACCATGCGCCCCTTGGTATGGGATGGAGCAAGAGTCAAATACACTTGATCTGGCATGGTAATTGGCTTCGTTTTGCGCGCGTACACTACCGGCAAACCAAGAGGGATAGCAGTTGTCACGGCTGGAGCGATGCCCGAGATCTCGGCGGTCAGCACCTTCGTCGCGTGAACCGAAGCAAAGAGGCGCGCAAACTCCTTTCCACAGACATCCATTAAAAGAGGGTCCACTTGATGATTGACAAAGCTATCCACCTTTAAGATTCCCCCGCCCAAATTCTTACCATCGCGCAAAATCCGTTCTTCCAATTCCTTCACATCCACCTCCATGACCAGGCAAATCTATCGGATTGTACCATGTGCCCTATCTCCCTCGGCCGGTTGGGCACCTCGCCCAATTATGACTGAGGTTCGTCATATTTGTCCCAAAGGGATGCTTCGCAAGGGGAGGAAGGGTGGGAGTTTTGGCTGTGTTAGAATCTCTCCCCGTGACTGAAAATCCTGTGCTCTTGCTTGCGTCCAACTCGCCGCGCAGGCGGCAACTGCTTACCCTCGCCGATTGGATGTTCAGCGTTTCGGTCGCGGATACGGATGAAAGTCAGCATCCGAACGAATCCCCCGCCGATTACGTCTTAAGACTTGCAGAAGCAAAGGCACGCACTGTAGTAACCCGGGC